>NZ_JAVKEA010000058.1:0-75495 GCF_040221695.1 Coleofasciculus sp. E2-BRE-01
TTGGTCATTGGTCATTGGTCATTGGTCATTGGTCATTGGTCATTGGTCATTGGTCATTGGTCATTGGTCATTGGTCATTGGTCATTGGTCATTGGTCATTGGTCATTGGTCATTGGTCATTGGTCATTGGTCATTGAGTCACTGTTTCCGGTAAAACAACTCTTGTCAGATTGAGTACTTAGAAAAACAAAGGACAAAGGACGAATGACATTACAATATTTTATCTAATCCGTAGAAGAGAGATTTGAGCTGAGTCACTTTGCGAATGGCAAGCAAGACACCTGGCATATAACAAGAGCGATCGCTAGTATCATGACGTAGGGTGTAGATTTGACCAGTAGCACCAAAGATGACTTCTTGGTGAGCGATTAAACCGGGTAAGCGGACACTGTGAATGCGAATGTTGTCATTGGCGACACTTCCCCTAGCCCCCGCCAGTTTTTCGGTTTCTTCTACCTTAGCGGGATTATAGGTTTTGCCCAATCCAGCTAATTGTTGAGCGGTTTGAATCGCTGTACCGCTTGGGGCGTCAGCTTTTTGATTGTGATGGAGTTCGATAATTTCAACGTGGTCAAAATATTGGGAAGCTTGGATGGCGGCTTGTTGCAATAAGACCATGCCAATGGAAAAATTGGGAATAATTAAAGCACCTGTGCTGGCTTTTTCGGCAAATTCGCCCAAGTCTTTGATTTGATCACTCGTGAGTCCCGTGGTACCGACAACCGGACGAACCCCGTAAGCGATCGCGGTACGAACATTCTCATAAACGCTGTCAGGGTGGGTAAAATCCACCATCACCCCTTGCACTTGTTCCTGAGTCGCCATGACAAGTGTGGCTTGCAGGTCATTCAGAATTGGAATTTCCAATGCACCACAACCTGCGACTTCGCCAACATCTTGACCCATATAGTTCGGGTTATGATCAACGGCACCAATCAAGGTCATATCTTCGGCTTGACTGACCGCCTTAATCACTTCACGACCCATTTTACCCGCCGCACCGTTGACAACCACGGGGATGGGAGATGCATTTGTCATGGTTTTGCTTTATCCTTGAGACTCGTCAAGGGAATTTTAGCTTCTTTTGGCGATAAGTTAGGTGGGAACGAGTCCTACTAACGGAGGGGATCGTCATTTGTCATTCGTGAGGGAACAGGGAATAGGGAACAGGGTAATGGGCTATAGAAATTTTGTCTCCCATCTCCCCCAGCTCCCCCAGCTTCCCCAGCTTCCCCTGCTCCTCTTAACCGAAAACGTTTCAGTCTACTGAATTTATGTCCAAGTCCTTATCCATTATCGGCTGGCGGGAACGAGTCGCCTTGCCGGATCTAGGAATTGCCCAGATCAAAGCTAAAATTGACACCGGGGCGCGTTCCTCCGCCTTACACGCCTTTGATGTCGAAACCTTTTCACGGGATGACAAAACCATGGTTCGGTTCAAAGTCCATCCCTATCAACGAGATACCCATCGCACTGTCTCCGCCGAAGCTGAACTGATTGACCAGCGACAGGTTCGCAATTCTGGGGGTCATGCCCAGTTACGACCTGTTATCCAAACTATGGTAGAACTAAACGGGGAGCGCTGGTTGATTGAACTTACCCTGACGAACCGAGATGTTATGGGATTCCGGATGCTGTTAGGGCGTCAAGCCGTCCGTAAACGCTTTTTAGTCGATGCGGGTCGGTCTTTTGTCCAAAGTTCAACCAGGAAGCGCACAATTAAGCAAATGATTCTATAGTCCTTTTATGAAAATAGCTATCTTGTCCCAAGATGCTTCGCTATATTCCACGCGACGCCTCAAGGAAGCGGGGGAAGCGCGGGGTCATGATATGCGGGTGATTAATTACCTGCGTTGTTATATGAATATTACGTCTCATAAGCCCAAAGTGGTGTATCAGGGGAAAGTTTTGGAAGAGTTGGATGCGATTATTCCTCGCATCGGTGCGTCTAAGACGTTCTATGGAACGGCTGTGGTGCGCCAATTTGAAGTGATGGGGGTGTTCGCGGCGAATGAATCCCAAGCCATTTCTCGTTCCCGCGATAAGTTACGCTGTCTTCAGATTCTTTCCCGTGAAGGTGTGGGACTTCCGGTGACTGGGTTTGCTAATTCCACTCAAGATATTGATGGGTTAATTGAAATTGTGGGCGGTGCGCCTCTGGTGATTAAATTGCTGGAAGGAACTCAAGGGATTGGTGTGGTTTTGGCAGAAACTCATCAAGCGGCGAAGTCGGTGATTGAAGCGTTTCGCGGTTTAGATGCCAATATTTTGGTGCAGGAGTTTATTAAAGAAGCGGGGGGTATGGATATTCGCTGCTTTGTGATTGATAACAAAGTGGTGGCGTCGATGAAGCGACAAGGCGCACCGGGGGAATTTCGGTCCAATCTGCATCGAGGTGGTAATGCTGAACAAATTAAGTTAACTCCAGAGGAACGTAGTACGGCGGTACGGGCGGCGAAAGCGATGGGACTAAGAGTGGCGGGTGTGGATTTGTTGCGATCTAATCATGGTCCGGTGGTGATGGAAGTTAACTCTTCTCCTGGTTTAGAAGGGATTGAAAACGCGACGGGTGTGGATGTGGCGGGGAAAATTATTGACTTTTTGCAGAAAAATGCAGCATCCGGAAAAACGCGCGATCGCATTCAGTATTAATGGGTCATTTGTCATTGGTCCTTTGTCCTTTGTCAAATAGCGAAGCGCAGGGTCAAGTCGGGGCGGGTTTAGTTACTTATGGGTGAGGGAAGAAACGATAATCGTGAAACCTGCACCTACATTTGGAAAGGGCGGGTTTTGTGCAAACGTTATCATCAATAGCGAAACGTAAGTCCCTAAACCCGCCCCTACGAACTCGGTTACCTCAAATGCAGTGAAGGATCAAAATTCAAAACTCAACTGTGAATCATGAAACTATAACAATTGGTGGGATTCGTGTTGCGCCCGGAGAACGGAAGCGCACAGAAATTCCGGTTGCCCGTCTGCCAACGCAAACGCTACTCTCGTTACCGATTACGGTGATTAATGGTGTGGAGGCGGGTCCACGACTGTGGATGAGTGCGGCGATTCATGGTGATGAAATTAATGGGGTGGACATTATTCGCCAAGTCTTAGAACGGATTAATCCATCTCAGCTTCATGGTGTCCTGATTGCGGTGCCAATTGTTAATGTTTTTGGCTTTATTGAACAATCCCGTTATTTGCCCGATCGCAGAGATTTAAATCGTTCGTTTCCCGGTTCCCCCCGTGGTTCTTTAGCCTCTCGGTTGGCGGATTTGTTTATGACAGAAATAGTGAGTCGCTGTACCCACGGGATTGATTTGCACACGGCGGCTCAACATCGCACGAATTTACCGCAAATACGGGCGAATTTAGATGACTCAGAAACCTATTACTGTGCTAAAGCGTTTGCTGCACCCCTGCTGATGCATTCAACGGTGCGGGATGGATCGTTGCGCCAAGCCGCGACGAAGCGAGGTATCCCAATCCTCTTGTATGAGGGGGGTGAGGCGTTGCGATTTGATCCGGATGCGATCGCAATTGGGGTAGAGGGTATTTTACGGATGATGGTGGGATTAAACATGATTGAGTTGACGTTCCCTGAATCGTTGCACCCATCACTAGAAGTTAAACAAAGTAAGTGGGTACGAGCGCCCCGGAGTGGGATTTTGCGCCTCACTGTTAAATTGGGTCAGCGCGTTGACAAAAAGCAAGTTTTATGCATTATTTCCGATGCCTTTGGTGAGAATAGCATTAAAGCGTATGCACCCTTTGATGGCTTAGTGATTGGTCACACGCAGAATCCGTTGGTGAATCAGGGCGATGGGATTTTGCATTTAGCGGTTTTGAGTGATTAGGGAACAGGGATTAGGCAATAGGCAATAGGCAATAAAATATTACACAACTCATTTAAAACCGTTACATTATAATAAACGGTTTTAGCGTTTTTTAGTAGGGTGGGCATTGCCCACCAGCCTTAAGTCAGTGACATTCATCTTAGGTCTTGTGTCATCTGTCTTATGTAAGAGTTTGAGAAATATTTACAGCCTTTAATCGGGTTGAGTTTATTTCCACCAACCGAAAGATTACACAAGTTAGCGTTTTTTAGAGTTTTGTTGCTGAAGGAAAAATAAAAGAGAACACTGGGATAGAATGCAGTCTGTTTGTAACAAACAATTAACCTGATGAAATCTGCTCAGTGGTGCAAAATCTGCCTGTTGACTCTCTTAGCTGGAACAGTAAGCCTGGTAACGGCGGCTCCAGTGTTGGCTCAATCTATTATCGAAGCCGATGACGGTACGGGTACAACTGTCACTCAAAATGGCGACAACTTTGATATTCACGGTGGCAGTTTGTCGAATGATGGAACGAATTTATTCCACAGTTTCCGAGAGTTTGGCGTTGATTCAGATCAAGTTGCTAATTTTTTGGCAACTCCGGATTTGAGAAATATTCTGGGACGAGTGATTGGCGAAAATATCTCCATTATTGATGGATTAATTCAGGTGACAGGGGGAACAGCCAATTTATATTTAATGAATCCAGCGGGAATTGTTTTTGGTGCTAATGCTCAACTCAATGTCCCGGCTGATTTTAAGGTAACGACGGCGACAGGAATTGGATTTGGCAATAACTGGTTTAATGCATTGGGCGACAATAATTATCAGAACTTGGTCGGAGATCCCAGTCAATTTGCCTTTGACTTATCCCAAGGAGGAATCATTATTAATGCGGCAGAATTGGCGGTTGAACCCGGACGGGATTTAGCCCTACTGGGTGGACAAGTCGTGAATACAGGAACGCTGACGGCATCCGGGGGAACGATTATTATCACGGCTGTGCCGAATTCTCGTTTGGTGAAAGTCTCTCAACCGGGACAGGTGTTAAGTTTCGAGGTAGAGTTACCGAGGAGTAATGGGGGATTAGCGTTACCGACAAACCCTCTGGATTTAGCGACGTTGTTAACGGGTCCGGCTAATGGGGTGGAAACTGGGGTCGAGGTAACACCATCGGCAGAGATACAGACGGATTCTGGGGGAATTATACCGAATCAGGTTGGGGTTGCGATCGCGTCAGGGACAGTTGAGTCGGGTACAGGTCATATTTCTATCCTGGGGATTGGCAGAACTGAAGAGAATACTCGAGCCAGTATTCCCGGTATCCAAATTAGTCAGGGTAGCCGTGTCGAAGCAATTGGACAAGGAACAATTACTTTAAACGGTACAGGGGGAAACGGCGGAAATTTCAGCGAAGATAATAATCGAGGAAATCGGGGAATCTCGATTAATAACGCGACGGTTTCTTCGCAAGATGGCACCATTCATCTCATTGGTACCGGAGGTTCTGGGGATAATGGTTTACATTATGGGGTTTCTATTGGGAATCAGGGTGGAAGTATCCAGTCAACAGGAACAGGAACAATTATTGTTGAAGGGACTGGCGGGAATGGAGGAGAAGGGACGTTACATGGGAGTCAAGGAATCAAACTTGACCAAGGGGGTTTGGTTAGTACCAGAGATGGGGATATTCAGTTTATTGGTGAGGGGGGAACTGAACCCGATCAATTTAATCATGGGGTTGAACTATTTCGGGGTTCTACTGTTGAGGTGACGGGAACTGGAAATATTACGATTGAGGGAATTGCTGGCGCGGGAATAACGGAAAATCACGGGATTAGGATTCAGGAAATAGATCCTAACCAGACTAATCCCTCTCGAATTACCGCCAGGGATGGCGCGATTACTCTAATTGGTGTGGGTAAGGGAACAGGAGACAATAACTATGGCATTGATTTAAGAGGGGGTGGTGTGGAGAAAACGGGTGGGGGAACTATGACCCTGGAGGGAATCGGTGCCAATGGTGCAGCCGGAATTAATGTGCAAGATGGTTTTATTCAAGCTAGAGGAACGGGAGAGAGTACGACGACTTTGATTGCAGATCAAATTCAGGTGATTGATGATCCGAATTTCCCGAAAACGCCACAAGTCCAAGGGACAGGAACGGTGGCGTTATCTCCTTTTGACCCAACTGTCGATATGACGATTGGAGAGACAACGAATAGTAATAGTAATACTTGGAATCTGGATACCGATAAACTGAATCTATTCCAAGATGGATTTGAGCAAGTTGTGATTGGTGGCGAGGATAATCAGGGTACAATTACGGTGGCAGATGACATCATTTTTAAGGTTCCGGTAATTTTGCGATCGCCTTTTGGTTCAGGGGCAATTGATACCACAGGTTTTACCCTGACTGGCACTCAAGATGCCACGATTACACTGCAAGCGAATCAACGGATTACGACAGGTACAATTATTAATCCAGGTCGGGCAATTACTTTAACCAGTAACGGGTCAATTGATACTCGTAGCGGCATCCTCGATAGTCATGCTCAAACCAGCAATGGGGGAGCAATTACACTAACCGCTGTTCAAGATATTACCACGGGAGATATTGATGCTAGTTCCGGTGGAAATGGTCAAGGGGCAAACATTACGTTAACCAGTCGTGATGGAGAAATTACCACTAATGATCTCAACAGTTCTGGATTCAGTGGCGGTGATATTTTAATTGATGCCGCGACTGCAATTACAACCAGAAAAATTAATAGTAGCGGCACTATCAGCGATGGCGGTAATGTTACGTTAGACCCCATTGGTGATATTCAAGTTACCTGGATCAACGCCCAAGGCGGAAATAATGGTCAAGGCGGTCAAGTTGATATCACTGCTGGTCAATTTTTCCGTGCTACGGGAACATTTGTTGACCAGAATGGGATTAGCGCCAGCATCTCTACGGCTGGGGGATTGGGTGGAGATTCTATCACGATCAGACATGGTGGAAATGGTGTTACTCCTTTCATCGTGGGTGATGGCACAACTAATGGAACCAGGGGAACGATTACCAGTGGCGATTTTACTATTGCCCCAACTCAATCCTTTCTGTTTACTCAGCAGGTGGGCAATATTCAAATTATCAGCGTTGATTCCCCGCCCATTCCGGTAACGCCACCAAATTTGCCTCCGGAGTTCCTCACTTCAGAAACTAACGCTGCTATCAATCCTGTTAACTTACTCAAACCTTTGACTGAACCCACTTTACCTCCCGACAAAGACGAACCGCCGGAAATCGAAATTGACACCCAGGTTGCCAAATGGGAGGAATCGTTAACCCGTGACTATGAAACCTATTTAGGACTCCAAGATACTACCATTTTGACTCTGGCAGATGCCCGGGCAACTTTACATCGTATCGAACAAGCTACAGGGGCTAAACCTGCACTTATCTACGCCGTTTTTGTACCCACCACAGTAGCGCCCCAAACTCGCAGCCAAGACAGTCAATCTTCAGCCAAGGAGTCTCCCTTACGAAATAGTGATCAACTCGAAATTATCCTCGTCACCGCGAATGGGGAACTCATACGCCGCTCGATACCTGGTGCAACCCGCGAAAAAGTAATGGATACCGCTAACAAATTGCGCCGCGCCGTTACGGATACTCACATTCCTCGTCCCTATCAACGTTATGCCCAACAGTTTTATCAATGGCTAATTGCACCCTTAGAGACAGAATTAAAGACCCAAGAGATTAATAATCTAGCCTTCATTATGGATCAGGGATTGCGTTCCCTACCCCTGGCTGTCTTGCATGATGGGGAACAGTTTATGATTGAACGGTATAGTATTGGTGTCATGCCTAGTCTTTCCCTCACTGATACCCGTTATCGAGATGTGAGAGATTTGCACGTTTTAGCTATGGGTGCGTCTCAATTTACTGACCAAAACCCCTTACCTGCTGTACCCGCTGAATTATCCGCGATCGCGACTCAATTATGGCAGGGGAAATCGTTCTTGAATGAAACCTTTACCGCCGCTAATTTGAAGACAGCGAGAGCATCTCAACCCTTTGGCATTATCCATTTAGCCACCCATGGTGAATTTAAATCGGGTCAACCCAGTTCTTCTTATATTCAGTTTTGGGATCATAAACTCAAACTGAGTGATATCCGCCAGTTGGGATTACATGACCCCACCGTGGAACTGATGGTATTAAGTGCCTGTCGGACGGCTTTAGGGGATGAAGAAGCGGAGTTAGGATTTACTGGATTAGCGGTACAAGCTGGGGTGAAATCTGCCCTGGGGAGTTTATGGTATGTCAGTGATGAAGGCACGTTAGGGTTAATGACAGGTTTTTATGAACAATTACAGCAATCGCCTCTGAAAGCGGAAGCATTACGACAGGCACAATTAGCCATGATTCGCGGACAAGTGCGATTAGAAGAGGGTTATTTGATTACGCCAAATCGCCGGATTGCTTTACCACCAGAATTAGCTAATTTGTCAAAAAAGGAACTCACTCATCCTTATTATTGGAGTGCGTTTACTTTAGTTGGAAGTCCGTGGTGAGAGAGTTTTGAACCGTCGCTAAGCTCTATTGCTGTCTAATATTAGGGCAAATCAAACTAACAATTTAGCACACTAACTACGGAAGACCCCAATTAAACCTCTGAGTTTTGACCCTTCGCTTGTCTCAAGCGATTGTCGGTGATCACCTGTAGGGGCGAGTCGCTGCTTAAATGGGGTGGTGTTAGGATTAACTGCTCTCGACTCGCCCTGCCAAATGTGGTAGTTTACGATAATTAATTATACGCAATTTAGGGTTACATAGAGAAAAGTGACGGTTTAATTTTAGGCAATGGTTCATGTCGATTTTTCTTGGTTTTTCTGATACCTTATGCAGGGCGACCCGATAAATTTCATAGGTTAATTGTGTTCATTTTTGCAGCGGGTCGCCCCTACCATTTAATTGATATCGATAGAATTGATGGGGTATATCAAATGTGACGGTAATTAGTCGGACATGGTTTTATACATAAGACGAATGACAAATGACGTAGCTTGCTTCTCGCGAAGCGAGTATGACGAATGACGATTACTCCTCTGGATTAGTAATCAACCGAGTGCCACGATTACGGGTGAAATAACTCCATGCCCATTGCACCATGACGATGATTTTATTATCAAATTCAATTAGGAAAAAGATATGCACAAAAATCCAGGTTAACCATGCCAAAAAGCCGGAGAATTTGACAAATCCTAAATTAACAACCGCCGCATTGCGTCCAATCACGGCTAAACTGCCGTAGTCGGTGTAATGAAACGGGGGTAATGTTTCCCCTTTGAGGCGTTTTTGGATTAAATTGGCTACATATTGCCCCTCTTGCATGGCAACGGGGGCGACACCGGGTAAGGGTTTGCCGTCGTCGTATTGGTGGGGGAAATTGGCTAAGTCACCAATGACAAAAATATTGGCATGTCCTGGTACAGTGAGATCAGGATTAACTATCACTCGTCCAGCGCGATCGCACTCTACCCCTGTAGCCTTAGCCAGTACCTCTCCTATTGGGGAGGCTTTCATCCCAGCAGCCCAGAGAATGGTTTTTGCGGTAATCTGGTCAGTGCGATCGCCGCTTTTAATCGTCACCTGATCCTCGTCTATATTGGTAACCAGTGTCTTTGTCTGTACCTGAACCCCCAAATGCTCAAGTTCCGCTTGCGCTTCGGCGGATAATTGGGGCGGATAGGGAGGCAATACTCGCTCCATTCCTTCTAATAAAATAATCTTAGTTTCTGTTGTATCAATGTGGCGGAAATCCTGGTTTAATGTACTATGAGCCAGTTCTGCTAATGCCCCTGCCAATTCTACTCCTGTAGGTCCACCGCCGGCAATCACAAAAGTTAACCACGCCCGACGTTGATCAGGATCAGCTTCTTTTTCTGCGGTTTCAAATGCCGATAAAATGCGTCGCCGCATTTCTAACGCATCTTCAATAGTTTTCAATCCAGGTGCTTTCTCTGCCCATTGATCGTTGCCGAAATAGTGATGACTTACACCTGTTGCCACAATTAAAGTATCATACTTAATCATGTTACCATCCTTAAGTTTAATCAAGCCATCTTGAGGATTGATATCCATCACCTCTCCCATCAATACCTGAGTATTTTTATGACGCTTCAGTACGGCGCGTAAAGGAGAAGAAATATCGCCAGGAGATAAACCACCTGTAGCCACTTGGTACAATAGAGGCTGAAATAAATGAAAATTACGTTTATCGATTAACGTTACCTGAATCGATGCCCTTGCCAGCGATTGGGCGGCATAAAGTCCACCAAACCCACCGCCTATAATTACTACATGTTTAGGGGATTGATTATCAATTGCGGCATTAACCATTAGTTGTCTTTCCTAACTCAGTTGACAAAATTATAGGTTGTCATTTATTCGTGGTAAGATATTGAACCCGTTTTAACGGGTTTAAGCTTTTAGCCAAGAACTTGAGTTCTTGGCAAATCTAACGCCGCTTCAATGCCAAGGTTAATCCATCAGCAATAGGAACTAAACTTAAAATAACCTGTTCATCTTGACTAATGGCTTGATTAAATGCCCGAATCGCGGCGGTATTTTTATCTTGAATCTGAGGATCAGCCACTCGTCCCCCCCACAGGACATTATCAATAGCAATTAAACCTCCCGGACGAATTAATTGCAGCGATCGCTCATAGTATGCCAGATAATTTACTTTATCAGCATCGATAAACGCAAAATCAAACGTTTCTGCTTGCCCTGCTGCCAATAATTCGTCTAATGTCTCCAAAGCAGGCGCTAATCGCAAATCTATTTTATCCGAGACTCCGGCGGCGTCCCAATAACGGCGGGCAATGGCGGTATAGTCTTCACTCACATCACAGGCGACAATCTTGCCATCCTCAGGTAAGGCTAAGGCGACGGCTAAGGCACTATAACCTGTAAATACGCCAATTTCTAAGGTTTTCTTAGCGCCTATTAGCTGAACCAACAATGCCATAAACTGCCCTTGTTCCGGGGCGATTTGCATCGCGCTATCTGGATGAGTGGCGGTTTCTTGCCGTAATTTTTGCAGGATATCGGGTTCTCGCAAGGACACCGATAATAAGTATTTATACAGTGGAGTATCTAAACCTAGGGTTTTGTTAGACATAGGCAATAGGAAACAGGAAAGCAGGAAGGCTGGGGTAGCCGCGATCGCAAGATGCAGATATTGATATCTATCCGATCTAACTCTGTTATGTTGACTTTTAGCACATTTTCCAATACGTGCCAATCTACCTAAGGGTCAAGTCAGGGCGGGTTTAGTTACATTGGGGTGAGATAAGACACAATAGTAGTCAAACCAGCCCCTACACCCTAGCTACTTTAGTGAAAAATGGAATCACCAACCTACGCCAAACTTCAACAACGACAACAATTCCTAGAGAGTATTTATCAAGGCGTCGTTCATCCGATTACGGTAATTGATGTTTTACCCTCTGGTGAATTTCGTTTCGTGGAGATGAATCGAGCCTCTGAACAATGGATGGGTAAAGGTTTAGAGGAAGTAAAAGACAAATCCCCGGAACAGGTTTTTCCGGCGGATGAAGCCGCCGCTATCGTGGATAACTATACCCGATGCGTTCAGGAGGGACATCCGATTGTCTATGAAACCTATTGCCAATCTCAGGATAGTTGGTGGTTAACCACGCTCACACCTTTGTACAATCAAGAGTCGCGGATTTATCGGTTAATCAGCAGTAGCCTGGACATTAGCGAACGCAGAAAAGCAGAAGTTAATCTCTCTCAGTTATTCAATAAAATACTGATATCTAACCTGAATCAGCGTACCGTAGATTTACGCCACACCAGTCAAAAACTGGTCAAAGAAACTCAATCTTGTCAGCGCGTCAACACTCAATTAAAAGAAAGCGAACAAAACTTTCGCCAAATTGCCGAAACCCTGCGGGAAGTCTTATTTATCCGCACGGTTGACCAGATGATCTATGTTAGTCCAGCTTACGAAAAAATCTGGGGACTTTCTTGTGACTCCCTCTATCAACAGCCAGACTCTTGGCAAGATGTAGTTCATCCAGATGATCGCGATCGCGTGATTACTGAATGGAAAAATCACATCTGGAACGAACCCTTTGAGCAAGAATATCGGATTATTCAACCCAATGGTGAACAGCGTTGGATTTGGGCGCGTACTTTGCCACTTTTCGATGATTATGGACAAGTTAACCGCAATGTAGGAATTGCTGAAGATATCACTGATCGCAAGCAAGTTGAGGAACATTTACGCCAAAGTCAAGCTAAACTTGCAGAAGCCGAAGAACTAGCTCATCTGGGTCATTGGCATTATGATATGGCGACTCATAAAATTACTTGGTCAGCCGAAACATTCCGGATTTTTGGTCGAGATCCCCATCACGGTGAACCAACTTATGCACAACTGGTACACCAGATTACTCATCCCGATGATCGCAAATATTTTACCCAAACGGTTGCCTATAGTATCCAACATAAGCAACCTTATCAATTAAACTATAGACTGATTCGTCCTGATGGTTCGATTCGCTATCTTTTCGCTAAAGGGAAACCCATTTTAAACTTAGACAACCAGATAATTGGTGTATTTGGTACAATTCTCGATATCACGAACCTCAAAAAAACTGAAGCCGCCTTACAAAAAAGAGAACAACAATTCCGGCAAATTTTTGATCATGCTCCCATTGGTATGTCCCTGATCAACTTTCATACCCATCAGTTTATTCAAGTCAATCCTGCTTATTATCAGATGCTGGGATACTCTGAGTCAGAAATCATGTCGCTTATCTTTGACGATTTTACCCATCCTGATGATATGGGGCATGATTTACACTACATGGAACAAATTGAGCAGGGGGAAATCGATAGTTTCCGGATGCCGAAGCGCTATTTTAAAAAGAACGGTGAGATTGTCTGGACAAATCTAACTGTTGCGGTGATGCGCGACTTGATTGGTGAACCTGTATTTTGTGTTGCCATGATCGAAGATATTACTCACCAGCAACAGTTACAAGACGAATTAACCCAAAGTGAACACCGATTCCAAACTTCGCTGGATAGTATATTAGATTGCTTTGCTTTGTATGAACCTATTCGCAATGATTCAGGTCAAATTATTGATTTTGTCCTTGAGTATGTCAATGCCGCTACTAATCAGTATCACTGTTTTACTCAACCCGTACAAAGAGGTCAACGAATCTACTCGGTTTTGCCTCTTGCTTATCAAGATGAGTTATTCGATGCCTACTGCCAGCTTATGGAAACGGGTCAACCGTTGGTGAAAGAATTACTCTTCTATGATGATTTATCCCATCCACAACACTTGAGACAAGCCTTCGATGTTCGTGCTGTTCGTTTCGATGATGGGTTAGCCGTAACCTGGCGCGATATTACCCAACGAAAGCAAGCAGAAGCACAAATTAAAGCATCCTTAATCGAAAAAGAAACCCTGCTCAAAGAAATTCATCATCGGGTCAAGAATAATCTACAAATTATCTCCAGCTTGTTGCGCTTACAGGCAAGAAAACTGAAAGCACCCGAAATCTTAGACCTTTTGCAAGAAAGTCAAAATCGAGTGCAAGCAATGGCACTGATTCACGAAAAACTGTATCAGTCTGAGAATTTATCCCAGATTAACTTTGGCGCTTATATCCAAAGTCTGGTTGACTCTCTCTCTCGCTGCTATGGAGCAAGGCAAAAAAGGATTACCTTTAATCTGACGATTGCTCCCGTTTCGCTGTCGATTGATACCGCCATTCCCTGTGGATTAATTATTAATGAATTAGTATCCAATTCCTTAAAATATGCCTTTCCCGACTCCCGCAATGGTGATATTTGCATCACTCTCCAGACGAGAGGAGGAACTAATGAAGGCGAAGGGGAGGATCAGGGAGATAGGGGGAATGTCGCTGACTTAAGCTGGGTTCGTAGTAGGCACTTTAGTGCCATAAGCGCTGAAGCGCTGACTACAAACTCTAAAGTCAGTGCCATTGGAGATGGGGAAGATGGGGAAAACAACTTAACAAACGCCACTTCAGACTCTCTATCTTCTGTTCACCAAGAACAGTTATACTTGATTATCCGTGATAATGGCATTGGTTTTCCAGAGGACGTGGATTTTAGGCAAACCTCGTCTCTAGGCTTACAGCTTGTGTGTCGGTTGACTAAGCAACTTAACGGTGAGATAAAACTCGATCGCAAACAGGGAACTCGATTTATAATTGTATTTAACCGGAGTTGCTAATCCTCCCAGACAACATTGAACTCGCCTGACTTGCTCCATGCTCGGTATCTTTTAATACATTGGTTATGTTTTGTTATTCATTAAGATCATTCCATAAAATATAGCCATAACGATATAAAATTGTCTAGGACGTTCAAGTTTGAGCTAACCCAACCCACTCTCTATTAGCAAGGAAACAATCATCATGATCTCCAATGCAAGGCTGCTAATTGTAGAAGATGAAGAAATTGTGGCTTTTGATATTGAAACCACTTTGCAGACACTAGGGTATGAAGTTGTGGGGATAGTGACGACGGGAGAAGAGGCGATCGCCACAGCGACTCAAACTAAACCTGACTTAGTTCTCATGGATATTCAACTCCCCGGAAAACTGGATGGAGTTGAAGCCGCCAAGGAGATTAGTCAACGTCTGAATATTCCCGTCGTCTATCTGACTGCCCATGCTGATCAGCCTACCTTAAAGCGAGCTAAAATAACCGCCCCCTTTGGTTATCTGCTCAAACCATTCCAAGAAGACGAACTGAAAACCACGATTGAAATTGCCCTCTCTCGCCATCAGTCCGAAGAACGGCTGCGGTTAGCCTTAGCCAAAGAAAAAGAATTAAACCAACTAAAAACTCAGTTTATCGCCATCACCTCCCATGAATTCCGCACCCCCCTCACCACAATTAGTTCCTCAAATGATCTGCTGGAACGGTATTGTCGAGATAGTATGGATGCTAAAAAAGAAAAGCATTTGCGGCAAATTAAACTATCTGTGAACCAGATGATTCAGTTGTTAGATGACGTTTTACTGATTGGTAGAGCCGAGTCTGGAAAAGTTGATCTTCAACTTATTTCCATCAATTTAGTTGAATTTTGTCATAACTTAGTCGAAGAAATCCAGACCAATGCTGGGGAACAATACCAAATTATCTTTAACCACCAAGGTGAAGTCAGCGAGGCTTGTCTAGACGTTAACCTATTGCGCCCCATCCTCTCTAATTTACTTGCGAATGCGGTAAAATACTCCCCCGAAGGCGGCGTAGTCACGTTTAATTTATTCAGTAGCGATACCCGTGTCACGTTTCAGATTCAAGACAGTGGAATTGGCATTCCTCCAGAGGCACAAAAGCACTTGTTTGAATCCTTCCATCGTGCCAGCAATGTCGGCACAATTAAAGGAACAGGATTAGGACTTTCCATCGTCAAGCGCTGCGTGGACATTCATGGCGGTGAAATTAGCGTAGACAGTGAAGTTAATGTCGGCACAACCTTTACTGTGACATTACCGTTAACATAGTGTTGATGGTTGATGGTGTTGAGCCATACCTTTGATGAAGGTGTCTGTGTAGGGGCGGGTTTCACTATTATCGTTTTTCACTTCACCCAGATGTAACTAAACCCGCCCAGACCGCACAACCTTTACTGTGACATTACCGTTGAAACGCCAGCCCTCACCCCCAGCCCCTCTCCCAAGCTTGGGAGAGGGGAGCAAGAGGGGAGCAAGAGGGGAGCAGTATTCCAGTTGCCCCTACCATTCAATTGATATCGATAGAATTGATGGGGCAGTTTCCGATAATTAATCCTAGGCGATTCAGGGTTATGTAGGGAAAATTAATGGGTTGATTTTAGGCAATGGTTCATGTCGATTTTCCTGGGTTTTTCTGATACCTAATGCAGGGCGACCCGATAAAATTTATAGGTCAATTGTGTTCATTTTTGCAGCGGGTCGCCCCTACCGTTCAATTGATATCGATAGAATTGATGGGGTATGTCAAATGTGACGGTAATTAGTCGGACATGGTTTTACACATAAGACAAATGACGAATGACGAATGACAAATCATTTCACACAATTAAGCATTCGCACCGTCGCCGCCGCCGCATAATTCCGTTGGGCTTGGCTATTGGGAGAAAAAGCACTTCCCCTTTCATTCAACGGAGACGCCACTCGACAATAAGCCGACATTTGGGTAATTAGCGCATCTGCCCAATGACCCTGAATATCGCTAAACTGTAAAGCAGACTGATTGGCTGTCAGCGTGGGTTGTTGACCTTGAAGGCTTAAGGCAAACTCCGCCGCCCGTCGTTCCATTGCCATCAGTTCAGCACGAGTCACTGGTTGGGTGGGTCGAAACTTTCCATCCGCATAACCACTAATGATATTATTCTCCCGCGCCCATTGAATTTTTGCGGCACTCCATCGGGAGGGATTAACATCAGGATAAGGGGCAAAGGTAACTTGATCAGGCAGTTCTAAATCAGCGTTGGGAAGTTGATTCAGTGCCTCAAAAATAATCGAAACCAATTGTTCACGAGTTAAAGCCGCTTGCGGTCTAAATGTGTTATCTTCTCTGAATCCAGCAATAAATCCCATTGCCACGGCTTGCTGAATTTCATTGGCATAAATGTCATTGGCAACATCAGGAAATGTCACCGTTGGATTGCCAGTTCCTGAACCTGTGCCAGGGTTAGAACCTGTACCGGAACCTGTACCTGGATTAGAACCTGTACCGGAACCGCCACCTGTACCAATACTGCTTAAGGGTTGACTATTTGCCAGATAAATATGACCCAATGGTTTACCTTGATAGGAACGTCGGGCAAAGTCCCAACCGGGTTCTAAAACGATCTTGACAAACCCATTGGCTAATCCTTGGGTTCTACCCACTATAACCTCTGGGGCGCTGCGATCGCGGCTATTGGTTCCCACCAATACTAATTCCCCATCGCGTTCAACAATTCTCAGCAGGTAATCTAAGCCCAAATCTTCACCCGCCATGCGGATTGAATAGCCATTACTATCGGTGCTACGTCCGCAAATTCCGCTAAAGTCAAAGTTTAATAATAGGGGATCAACGATAACCGGATTACTGCCACTTTCACTCCAACACTGCCGCGCATTGCTTTTTTGTTCAATAATCAGCAGTTGATGGGAACTCTCGCCAAAAGGTGCAGCAACCGCAATAAATTTATTTTGCTCAACCGGAATTTGCTCAAATGTCGCCGCCACGGATTTATTCGCGATTAGGCTAGATAGGGCGATTGTGGCTAGGGTGGCTACTTGTGTAAAAAATGCACGCTTTCTCATCTTGTCCGCTTCAATCCTTGTAGGTTTATAGTCCTTCAAAACTTTCCTCTGCACAAAGTCTGTGATGACTTAGACATATAAAAGTTTCCCAGATTCCTCGGTACTTAGCGTTTATTTAATATCTCGTAACAATCAACCGGATCAGGTGTACCCCTGTGAAACAAGAGAAACTATCACAAGCTGAACCCCTGTTCCTGGAACCCTTACCCATGATCGGGGAAAACGTTTCACACTTACAGGTCACAGGTATGTTATTTAACTTTATCGGATGGAGTGGCGCATTGGGAATCATCACCCTACTGATATTTGGCATCCTGCAATGGTTGCATATCAGCGCCGGACATTTTCTGGATTGGGTGATTGGAGTTGCCAGCTTTTGGTGGCTGTTGGTGGTTGTGACAGTTCCCTGGAATGTCCACTTTGAAGCCAAGTCGGTTTTGGCAGATGCGGCGCAATCGGCGGAAAAGGGGATACAGATTGACACCAAACAGGTGAATTATGCTCAAGTGGTAGCAACGCGATCGCTCTGGGTAGCGATAGCTTTACATATTCTATCTGCGATTGGGCTTTACACGCTAGCGGCTATGGGGATTAGTGCGGTAGGTTACATTAGTTCAGGTGCAGCATTGTTGTTAACCGCCTTACGCCCAGCGATTCGACTCTATGAGTATTTAGCCGCCCGTTTAGCGATGATTCGCCGGGAGTTTAAGTATCCCCGTGAGGATGTGTACCAATTGCGCGATCGCGTCTCAAACTTAGAACAGGATATCAGACAGATTCAACCCCAACTCGATCCCCAAAATCAGCAGTCTTGGGTAGCGATACAGAACCGTAACTGGGAAGAAACGCGCAAAGATGTCGCCCGACTCCGCGCTTCTTTTGATCAACTCGAAGCCCAGAATGAGGCTGAACACAGGCGTTTAGCCCGGGAAGCCCAACAAGCGATCGCCCAATTAACCACAGATAGTCAATTCCTGGATCACGTTCGCGAAATTATCCGCTTTTTCAAGACAGCGTAATTTGTCATTCGTCTTATGTCCTTTGTCATTTGTAATTTAGCTCAAATCGAAACAAAAAGAGGGCGGGTTTTCTTGATAGGTTATTGGTACGCCCGTTCAGTAAACGGCTAAACCCGCCCCTACAATTAACCGTCTCTAATCATCCAAATTAGAAATCCGAGAATCTGATCAACTGGGGGTAACGGATAATCGGTTAGCGCGATCGTTACCGTTTGTCCCTCCAGCTTCAGAAACCGCCACTGTGTACCACTGGTTACACAGCCATACACCGTCGTAATCGAACGTTCCGCCGCCGCATTAAACCGTTGCGCCGCCACCATTTCCGCCACACATTGACCTAATCCCGTGCGAATATCTGCCTTCTTCGCTTCCGTTAATATAACCACTGGGGCTTGAATAAAAAGTTGCTCAACCGAACGAGACAAAATAAAATCACACACCCCATTTAAACCCACAGTGGGATCGACATCAAACTCTTCTCCTGAAAACAAGCTAACTTGAGAAGATAAAAGGCGTTTGACTTCCCAGAGAATTGGGTAAATAATACCCTCAGACCGTGCCTTTTCACTCCCTGTGGCGGTTAAAGGTAGACTTGTTTCTAGGAATTCCGTTAATATGGGTGACGGTGTAACCGGAGTCACCTCCGGCAGAAATTGAGGCGCTTCAACCAAGACGAGATTAAAGTCTGCCACGGCTTGAGCAAGGGTAAACTGGCTGTAGGACATAGGTTATCCATTTGTCATATAACGTTCGGTTGAATACTTACACGTTGCTAATTATCAAAAAAATACCCGTACAAATTAATAACTTGTCCCAGTCCGTTTTAACGGACTTTAGCTATAAGCCTTGAAATTGATTTCAAGGCGGTGTAACGAGGTAGGATTTAATGGAATTCATTATTCATCTAAGTACCTAGACATAAATTCTGTACACTGTACTAAGAAATGTTGACAAGCCTCAAACCTTTACTGTTGCCTGTTGCCTAATTTCAAGCCTGATGTCATAAGTTTAATTATCTATAATCCATCAATTCTACTCTTCCTTCAAATCTAGAGGAATCTCAATCACAAATTCTGTCCCTTTTCCCCGTTGACTATTCATCTGTAACTGACCTTTATGCTTTTCGACAATAATCTGATAACTAATCGCCAAACCTAAACCTGTTCCTGACCCCACAGGCTTTGTCGTAAAAAAGGGATCAAAGATTTGGCGTTTGATCTCATCATTCATCCCTGAACCATTATCGGCAATTTTAATAACCACATTGGTATTGTCTTTAATTTCCGTACAAATCCAAATCGTTGGTGTTAGCGGATTCGATTCAAACCCATTGTTGCCTGTTCTCCATTTCGCTTTCTCCTGATCAATGGCTTCAATGGCATTGGTGATAATAGATGTAAATACTTGGTTAAGCTGACCACCATAACAGCCAATTTTAGGCAGATCGCTATACTCTTTAATCACTCGAATAGCGGGTCGGTCTGACTGAGCTTTAAAACAGTGCTGTAACAAAAACAGTGTATTGTTAATTCCTTGATGAATATCCGTTAATTTAAAATCTGATTCATCCAAATGAGAAAAACTCCGCAACAACAGAATAATCTGACATATTCGTTCTGCCCCCACTTGCATTGAGTTGAGAATTTTGGGTAAATCTGACTGCAAAAAATCCAAGTCAATGGCTTCAGTCTCTGCAACAATTTCGGGGCTGGGATTGTTGTAGGTACGTTGATAAGAATGAAGCAAGTGTAAGAGTTCTTCTAGATAAGTTTTTGTAATTGAAGCATTACTGTAGATAAAATTCAACGGATTATTAATCTCGTGGGCGATTCCGGCAACCATCCGACCCAAACTTGACATTTTTTCGGATTGAATGAGTTGAAGTTGGGTTTGTTGTAATTTTTTTAATGCCTGCTCAAGTTCTAAGGATCTTTGCCGTTCTTTATCTTGTGAATCCAATAGTTTTTTATTTTGGTTAATGAGTCGCTTTTGCAGATTTCTCAAGGCAAGATGGGTTTGGACGCGACACAATACTTCTTCGGGTTGTAGGGGTTTGGTGATATAATCAACTGCACCAATTTTAAAGCCTTGGACTTTATCGACGGTATCAGACAGCGCGGTCATAAAAATTATGGGAATATCTTGAGTCGATGGATCAGATTTTAGGCATTTACAGGTTGTAAATCCATCCAATCCCGGCATCATTACATCTAATAAAATCAGATCCGGCTGGGCATATTGCACTTGTTCAATCGCACTTTCTCCATCTAAGGCGACTAAGACTTTGAAGTCAGATTGAGTTAAATACTCAAAGAGAAACCCTAAATTGGTGGGGTTATCATCGACAATCAGCAGTTTACTTTTCTCCGGAACTTGAAGGGTCATAATGAATGATAAATGATGAAACAAGCAACCAACCAAGACATATAGTGATTAATAGGGTAATGGTTTGGCTAAAAAGATGTAATCAAGAATTCCTGGAATACCCCTGACGGCTGAATAATGGATTGCCTTAGAGGAGAAGGAATACAATGAACCATGAACCATGAACTATCAACCATCAACAAGATGATCTTGAATCAGTTCCCGCAGTTGTTTCAATCGAAACCCTCTCGCTAACTGACAAATTTGGCTGGTTAAGGGTTCAAATTGCGAATTTTGTTGGGCTAGAGATTCAGCGCGTTCGATAATGCCTTGGATATCCCCCATTTTAACTAAATCAGCTAATGCTGTAATTTCTGATGCGGGTAGGGAAATAATCGGCGTCTGCGTCAGAGTAGCCGCCTTCGTTGGGGAGAGAGATTGGGGTAGGGAATAAATCCATTCTAGGTTTAAATGGAGTGCGATCGCGTCGAGAAGTTGCTGGGTTTCCACAGGCTTGGCGAGAAAACCTCGACACCCGGCGGCGAGACTCTCCTGCTGAATCTGGGGGTAGACACTGGCAGAAAGCGCGATCGCGACGATATCTTTATCCTGAAGTTGGGGTAATGCTAGCATTCGGCGTGTGGTTTCCAATCCATCCATCTCTGGCATCACTAAGTCGATTAAAATTAGATCGGGATAACATTCGACAACCTTCTGCAAACAGTCTAAACCATCAACTGCCTCTATTATTTCAAACCCTAAAGGCTTTAGCATCGCCCGCAATAGAGTACGATTCACTCTATTATCATCCACAATCATTAATTTCCGTTTGTCCCCTTTGAAGCCTGTAATCCGGCGTTTGGTAGAAGGATTCGGTTCGTGCCATCCTGAGACTAAGGGTAAATTAATATCAAACCAAAATGTACTCCCCTTACCGGGAATACTCTTAACTTTAATTTCACTCCCCATCAGTTGAATTAATTTCTGGCTAATCGCCAATCCCAATCCCGTTCCTTCAGTCGCATGGCTATGATCACTGACTTGATGGAAGGGTAAAAAGATTTTGGTTAATTGACTCAAATCAATACCCACACCTGTATCTTTAATTTGAAAACGAATTGTTTTACAGTGTTGACCCTTCGCCACCTTCGAGTAAACCGGGTTTGTCGGGGCGGGTTTAGGGACTTGATTTTGACTATTAATGGTAACGTTTGTACAAAACCCGCCCTGGTTTGATTCAACGGCATAATTTGTACAAGCCGATTTTACATCGATTCGATTGACAACACTCACCGTAAATGTCACCTCACCCCGATCCGTAAACTTAATCGCATTACTGAGTAAATTACACAGAACCTGTCGCAGTCGTTTGTTATCTGCCATCACCCCATTAGGAAGGGGTGAAAGCACTTGATAGGTAAAGATAATATCTTTTTGTTGGGCACGTAACTGAAACAAATCAGCCAGACTATGGAGAAAGTTGGGCAAGTGAAACTCTGTGGGATAGAGTTCCATCTTTTGCGCTTCAATCTTAGCTAGGTCAAGAATGTCATTAATTAACGTGAGCAGGTGTTCACCACATTGATAAATAATGTTCAAATTATGGTGCTGTGCATTGGTTAAGGTTGTGTCTTGTTTGAGCAATTGAGCATACCCTAAAATACCATTCAGCGGCGTGCGGAGTTCATGACTCATATTGGTCAAGAATTCGCTTTTGGCACGGTTGGCAATTTCGCTGCGTTTGGCTTCTCGAACTGCCACTTCTTTCGCTTGCTGGAGGGCTTCTTCGGCTTGCTTGCGTTCGGTAATATCTAAATAGGCAACAACCACACCCGAATCCCGTAACGGAATCGGTGAAGCTGTCGCACTAATCCAGGTAATTTTTCCATCTGGCTTAACGATTCCAGCTTCATGGTTTTTGATCACTTGGTTTTGAATTAAGGCTTTGACATTAGCAAATTCGGATCGGGGCATTACTGTGCCATCGGGTCGGATCACGTTCAATTGTGGTGTCACATATTTAGCATTAATTCGGTCAGAAACCGATAAGCCTAAAATTTTCTCACTCGCCGCATTCGCTTCAATCAAATTCCCCTGTTTATCGGTGATTGAAATCCCAATGGGTAAGATTTGAAACAGGGTTTTATATTTTTGTTGGCTTTCCCGTAATGCCTTTTCCATGCGCTTGCGATCGCTAATGTCAATGTAGGCAATGGCAACGCCATAATCAGCGAGAGGAATGGGGGCGGCGGTGACGCTAATCCAAGTGATTTTATCCTTGGCTTTGACGATTCCCATTTCCATATTTTCAATGACTCGGTTTTCGGTTAAAGCGCGAACACTGGCAAATTCAGAGGCTGGCATAGGAGTACCATCGAGTCGAATAATTTGCCAATTGGGAGCATCATAAGTGCGACTGGTGTGTTCTTGATAGGATAGTCCTAAAATTTCCTGACTGGCGGAATTGGCTTCAATAATATTTCCCCCTTTATCAGTAATGGAAATACCAATCGGAAAGATTTGAAACAGGGTTTTATATTTCTGCTGACTTTCTCGCAATACCTCTTCCATTTGTTTGCGATCATTGATATCCTCACAAACGACGGCTATATATCGGGGTGAACTCTCTTCATCTTTAATCATCGATACCGTGATCCGACCCCAAACACAAGCACCATCTTGGCGCAGATAGCGTTTATCGATGGTGTAGTTTGTGCGTTTTCCGCACACGATTGAATCAAATAAGTCGGTATCCAGAGACAAGTCTTCCGGGTGAGTCAACCGAGAAAAATGCATTCCGATGATTTTATCGGGGGAGTAGCCTAGAAACCGACAATTGGCTTCGTTAGCTGTCAGAATATACCCGTCGAGATCCAGTAGGGTAATTCCCACCGAGACATTCTCAAAAATAGACCGGAATTGTTCTTCACTCTCTCGTAACGTTTTTTCAGCCTGTTGGCGATCGCGAATTTCTCGTTTGAGTTCTTCATTGGCTTGCTGTAAGGCTTCGGTGCGTTCTTTCACCCGTTGTTCTAATTCAGCATTCAAGCTTAATATTTTGGCTTCGGCTAATTTTATCGTGGTAATATCGGTGGCGACACCTAAAATTTGTTGAGGTTTGCCATCGGGAGTTTTGGCAAACACTGTATCTCGGCTATAAAGCCAACACCATTCCCCATTGGCACGACGCATTCGGTATTCAGTTTCGATAATTTCTCGATTGGAAGCTGTCGCAAAGCCTTCAATTCGTGCCGCTAATTTGGCTAAATCATCCGGGTGCATCAGTTGAGGAAACAGGGTTTCTCCCATGGCTTGTACTGTTTCCGGAGAATACCCTAAAATCTCAGTGATGGTGCGATTACTATAGATATTACGCTGTTCGATGATGTCGTAAATATAAACAATAGCGGAAATGGATTGACTAATTTGTTCAATCACATGCTGGGATTGCCGCAATGCCTTTTCCGCTTGCTGATGTTCAGTTACATCTCGCAACACTAATAGATGATGATCTGGCAACATATTGGCAGTACCTTCTAACTCTACATCGCGTTGAGTCCCATCGGCACGCCAGAGACAAAAGTTGTGGGTGATTCGCCCTTGGGCGAGAAAGGAATGCCAGTGATGAAGACTAATCGGTGTCGTCTCCAATATCGTGTGATGCAGGAGTTGATCCTCAGACAATTTAAATAACTCACCCGCCGCCCGATTGACTCGGAGTAATTTTCCCTGACTATCAGCAATCACCATAGCATCCAGGGAGTCATTGAAGATGGCTAGAAACGCACAAGCCTCAGAATCCCCCCTTTGTTCCTGAAACGGGCATGACGTCGGGTTCGCCTGTGGGGTAGGGTTGGGGTGGCTGGCTTGTTGATGGATAACCATACTGTATTCTTGCGATCGCGTGCGTGAGGTTTGCCCAAACCCGGTATTCCGCCATTGATGCGACAGATCCTGGGTTGGGGCATACTCCTATCTACAGTGCGATCGTCATCGAATCCCTATTTTGACGCCCCAGTTTGACACCATGACCCCTGATCCGCCTGATTGCCTACCACAAAAATAAATTGAATAGCTTTTATTTAATACTCTTTTAATACTCTTGTCCGATTCGCTACAGTCCAGAAACTATAAACTTTTGAAACAGATTTTTATCCTCAGAATTTCCTCAGATTTCGGTTTTAGTCTAGAGATAAAGCAGAGTTGTCGTAGATTGTATCACACTCTACAGTCTCGTCAAACCACGCCAATAACGGTATCGTACCGGAATTGAATTGAACTCTACTGCAAATAGGAAGGAAAAAGATGTTTAGTCATAGTTGTCTTTGTTGCTCACACACCTTACTCAGGCACATTCGCTCTCACCAAGTCTACTGGTTCTGTCCCCATTGTTACCAATCCATGCCTGAATCCCTTGAACCCTACTCACGGCTGAATGCATCCCAGCTTTTCGAGCTTTCTGTTGTAAAATCTTATAAAATTGGTAATAGCCCACGCAAACAAGTGACCCAAGTTCCTCAACTGTGCCATGTTGTCTAGAGTGTAGAGTCGTCGTTAATTAAATCCCTTTGCAAACTCATAAAACATTAAACATACGGCATCAAAAATTATTCTGCTTAGGCGAAACTATTATCCCCGATTTAAAAGAATTTTTTAATTATCGCCTAAGTGATGAACTTGCCCCGGACTTAGGGTGATAAGTACCTGGACATAAATTCTGTACGCTGTACTAAGAAATATTCACAAGCCTCAAATCATTACTGTTCCCTATTCCCTATTCCCTATTCCCTATTCCCTATTCCCTGTTCCCCAAGTACAGAAAAGCCAGTTATGATAGTATCTTGAAATAAGCTCAACTCTTATTTCATCAGGGGAATAGATAAATAATGCCAGATAGTCAGCGATGGGGTGAGGTATCCGCTTTAGTTTCAGGAACTTGCCCTGATTTTTCAGTCGTCCTCCCCCTCTATAATGAAGAAAAAAGTATTGCTGCTACACTGGAACACTTGCAGACAATTCTCAAATCTGCGCCGTGCAACTCGGAAATTATTGTAGTCGATGATGGTTCGACGGATCACACGGCTCAAATTTTACAACAGTATCCAACTATTCAAGTGATCCGCCATGGAATCAATCGAGGATATGGTGCAGCGCTAAAGACGGGAATTCGATGTGCTAAATACTCTATTATCGCGATTACAGACGGCGATGGAACTTATCCAAATGAACGCATTCCTGACTTAGTGAAACTGGCAATTCAAGCCGATATGGTAGTCGGGGCGCGGATTGGGGCTAATGTTCGCTATTCCCGAATTCGTAAGATTCCCAAGTGGTTTCTTGTCCACTTCGCCCAGTGGGTGACGAAGTATCGCATTCCTGATTTGAATAGTGGAATGCGGGTGTTTCGCAAAAATGTGGTGGAACGATTCTTGACTATTCTCCCGGATACTTTCAGTTTTACAACCACGATTACAATTGCCATGCTCACGAATAATTATATCGTCCATTACGAACCGATTGATTACTATCATCGAGTGGGCAAAAGTAAAATTAAGCCAATCCGTGATACCTTAGGGTTTATTCAGTTAATTCTTCGCATGGGCGTATATTTTGCACCAATGCGAATATTTTTCCCTGTGGCTAGTTTATTCTTTGTCGGCTTTTTAATTTCCCTGTTTCAAGATGTCTTTATTCGGCAGGATTTAACTGAATCGACTCTGATTCTTTTTGTCGCAGCTACCCAAATCGGTATGTTTGCGCTTTTAGCAGATATGATTGACAAACGTAGTAATCGGATCTAATACTAAATCCGGGTCACTTACCAAGGACAAATGACAAATGACCGTTTACGTTAAACTGTGCTGACTTACTGACTACTCTTTTTATAAATTTTTATTTCTGGATTAATTTTATCGAAATTGGAGTAAACATACATGTGATTGATATGTCGATAGCCTAATTCTTGATGATTTAGTAAATCCCATTGGGGATCAGCTTTATACTGAAAAACTAAATCGTAGTCGAGTTCTTCTGTTTCTAGTTTAGAGAAAAATTCATACTTAGGTGTACCTGCTTCAAAGCGACGACTATCGTAGGCACTCGTACCAATAATATAATCTGGATTTTTCTGTTTGAGAGTTTCCAGAGTCGGGCGCTTGAGACTTTCGGAGCTAAATTTTTCTAATCTGGGTAAGTATTTAGCGTCACCAGCTCCTAAAATAAAATCGTTGGGGGTAATGGTTTTTATCATCCATTGTTCCACTGAGTATCGCGAATCATGGGTCATCAATACATTGACGGATGTGGCATAAAAAAAGGTATAAATAAATACAACTATAATTGATAAAGCTTTAACGCGAAATAGCTGGGAATAGGACTTAAGAAAATCCCCGATTAACTTGCCACCAAAAAACGCCAAAATTAGACATACGGGAAGCAGAAAACGCAGGGCGTTATACATGACAATGCTGACAAAAAATAAATAATACGAGACAATCGGAATCAGTAAACAGAGGAGATAATAGTGTTTCCGTTGCCAAACAGCCTTGAGCAAACCCAGTATGCAGATTCCGTATAAAAACCAGCCAAAAGACACTCTAATATGCCTCAAGCTTTGCCAAAACATGGTCAGGTGTCCAAAAATATTTCGCTCAAATCGAGGACTGATGGTAGCGCCCCCTGATGTAATATCATTGACATGAGCAAAGAAACCATTTAAGTTAAATACAACGTTATGGATAGCGAGGAATAGGGCAAGTCCTACGCCTAATGAAAGAACAATTTTTCGGTCTTTCAGGGCATTTTTTAGGGTGACGGATGAATCACGTTGCTGCAAATATTGATAGTGCTGCCATACAATAAAGCTAGGGGTTAGGATATAGAAGGCATACGCTTGGTCTTTCGTGGCAACCGCAATCGCGGCTGTCGCTGCAAATAATAGATAATCCCTAGTTTGTTGCTTTTTTAAGAGGCGGATATAAAAGAGTAATGATAACATGAACCAAAATAAATAGGGGATATCAAGGTTAATGGTTTTGGCATAATAAATAAAGGGTAAATTCAAGCTGGTGATGACGGTAGCAAAGAATGCTGATTGTTGATCATAGAGTTCTTGTCCAATTTTATAGACAATCCCTAAAATCCCGGCTGCCATAATCAGACTGAGAACTCTGCCGATATAAAATAACAGGGTATAGGTGGGTAAACTATAGACATTTACCACACCCAATTGATGGAGGAGCAAGACAGGGGAATAGAAAAGCGTAAGCAGGTAGAAATGAAATGGTGGATACTTATAATGCCACCCATTAGCAAATCCTTGTTCCACGGCTTCCAACACTCGTATCGGCGTGAGTTCGTCCGCCGCCCAGCCGTTAAAACTGGGTAACCCCCAGTTAATTCCCCAAAGGTTAATCAATAGACTAAAAATCACTAAGGCGCAAAAGGCTCTATCGATAGTTTTTGATGGTACAGCAGTCTTCAACGGATTATCCTCCAATCTGATTTTCCTATTTGGGTAGTTATAGTATAAGATTGCTAGGAGTCCATTACCCATTCCCGAAAATTATCAGATTTTTGGACACAACTCAAATAGGATTGCTATAGTTCACAATATCAGCGTTTATGGTGTTAAAGCGCAACTACGAACTATTTGACTTTAAAGACATTTTGCGTCTAATACTATAAATCGTTGGGTTTGAAAGATGGAGCATTTTGGAATTAAGGGGGGAATGGCTAAGGGTGTTCCTTGTTCTATTCTGAGGCTGGCTTCTGTGGCGATAGGTTGAAATTGTTGTATCCATTTGTTGTGGGTGATATAGTCGAGGGTAAAGGCGGATTGGTCGATTAGCCAGAAGTCTATATTATAGTGTTGGACGAATGTTTTGATCTCGCTTAGGTTGGGACTGTATTGAGCGCGAATTAAGTCAATGGCGCGTTGGCGCAAGGGGATGTAATAGCCGAGGTGATAGGGGATGGCATATTCCCAACTGACTAAAATGGAACGGTGAGAAAAGGTGGGGAGGTTATCGGCTTCTCTGGATAGGGAGGCGATGCGGCTATCTTTGGGTTGATGGGTAAAAAATTGGTAAAGTTCAGGTGCGGTTCCGATTTCGTAGGCGGTTTTGGGGAAGTCTGTGACGAGGAGGGGGTAGAATAGCAGGATTCCGGCGAGGATTGTGGCGAAACCGATGGCGATGATTTTTGTTTTCTGGAATAGTCCATGACATAAAATGGTTAAGGCGATTCCTGTGGCGATGGGGAGGAGGAGTCGTAAGGTGTGTTCAGTGTAACGACTGGGTAAATGGAGTTGGAAGAGTCGTAAATGGGCGGTAAAAAATAGAGTTAGGGAGATGAGGAGAATTTGAGGGAGGAGGATGATTGAGGGTTTTATCTGTCGGGTTAGGGGGAAGTGTTTGGAAATTTTACCCAAAAAGGGTAAGAAGAGGGCGGCGTATAGTAAGATAGGGAGGGATTGGCGTCGAGGGAGAAGACCACTGCGATCGCCATTTAACCAGAAATCCCAGAAATTATCGGTAAAAAAGCTGGCTCGCCCCCCCGCCCAGAATTCCCGCATTTGTTGGGCTTGGCTGGCGGTAATAATTGGCTCAAACTCGGATGTGGTGATGGCGTAGGGTAACATGACGCAAAATGCCACGATTAAACCCGCCGCGCAGAAGTAATAATCCTTCCTTTCCCGCGACAGTCGTAATTGTCCCCCTTGCCATTTCCCTAACTGGAGAATTAAGACTCCACTGGAGATGAGAACACTTTGGGGATAGAACCATCCTTGTAGCGCGATCGCACCTAAACTGGGAATGAGCGATCGCCTGATTAGATAATACCAGAATCCCAGAAGTAATGGATAGACAAATGCTCTGGGTGTGGCGGAGACTAAATCATCCCGCATCCACAGGGTTTGATTGACGAGGAGGGAACTAATAAATCCGGCGATGGGTAGGGGGAGGAGTTGTAGGGTGAGTGCAAAGGCGTAAGCCGTGGTGATTAGGGTGAGGAGTAGGGGGAGGAGTTTACTCAGGGTTAGGGGTGTGATTCCTAGGTTGGCGATGAGTTGGTAGATTGTTTTATAGCCGACGGGAACGACGGATTGGAAATAATCGGCAATGATATCATTGGGGAATAATTGGGAATCTATATATCGCTGCATCCAAAAGACGTGTTGTCTGGCGTCATCTTGGACAATATAAGGGGAATTGAAGGCTTTTTGTAGGGCTAAAAGGCTATAACTGGTGGCAATGATGAGGCTGAGGGATAACCAGAAAATTACTCTGGTTTGGGATTGATGCGTGATGAGGGAGAGTCGGGTTTTTTTGGGGTGGTTTTTCGGCATAGAGAGACGGATTTTTGAATGGTTTGTAGAAGGGAAGAGTCGATTTTTTTCAACGCAGAGGTTCGCAGAGGGAAAGCGCAGAGGTTCGCAGAGGGAGCGCTCCAGGTAGTATTGGGGGTTGTGGGGGGTTCAATCAAGGCAATAACTTTAAAATATATACGATAATTTCTGTTTCTCCCCCATCATCCCATCACCCCATCACCCCATCACCCCATCACCCCATAACCTCACAACAGCACACCCTAATTAGGGGACAAGATTTGCCAAAGCCATCCTAATTCATAGACGGGTTTTATTTGATAGGGGGATTGCTGTTCGAGTTCAGCCCGTAAGTCATTGGTGGGTTGAAATAAAAATACATCGCTAAATTGATTGAGATTATCGGGAAGTGGGGGGGCTTCGATTACTATTAACTGGATTTCGGGGTTGAGCCAATAACTCAGCGATGTGGTTCTCACGACACTGCTACTTATGACTAAAGGGGTGGGAGATTGATTGACAATCCGAGCGACTTGGGGGTCATAGTAATTGGTGTATTTGTTCCACCAGGTTTCGGATTGAGAACTCACCGCACCGGATAAAACTCCTAGAGAAATTAAAAAAACGGTTCCCACTTGCCACAGTTTCTGTTGTCCAGCTTTGGTAAAACCGGGAGTCATTTTGACGCTGAGTAAGTAAGCCACCGCCAATTGAATACCCAAAAAAATAGGGATGAGATAACGGGCAATCGTCGAACGTTGTCCCCGCCCCAGTAAATCGGGTAAGGCTAAAGGGAGTGCTGTGACACTGATTAAAATTAGGACAAATAACCAAACCAGTTTCGGTGTGGTGCGAATCAGAAAATAGATTGCGTAAGCTACCAGAAGTAGAATTGGGATGACGAGATAAGTTAATGGATAGTTCAACCCAAATTGTCCATTATCCATACCATAGCGAATATCGAATAGTTGCTTATCATAGCTAATTTGCGGATCAAAAAATACGGCGGCTAGATTAAACATCCAACGCTTGAAGAGAATCCATAGTGGAATATCTTTTGATGTCCAACCTGTGGCTCGAACTTCGCGAATTAAGACGAACCAGGGTAAGAATGCCACGATTGCTCCGATTAAGGCGAACAGATATGCCTTGAACTGTTGAGTTAACCGCCAGCGATTCATGGCGGCGACGTAGATGGCTTGAGCGATTAACACCAGGAATGAGAGTAAATGAGAATAGAGTGCCAGTGACAGAGTTACGGCATAAATCCCCCAATTTACTGGCGTTTTCATTCGCATTGCTCGGAGTAAAGCGGCACAGGATAGTAAAATAGTTACCGTCCATAAACTATATTGCCGTGCTTCTTGGGCGTAGAGGATATGAACTGGAGAAACGGCAATCAGGGAAACGGCAACCCATCCGGTTATCGGAGATTCAAATAACTCCCAACATAGCCAGTATATTGCCGGAAATACCAATAGACTGATGAACGCGGATAAGCTGCGAGTAATAGGGGGAGTATTGCCAAACCAGCGCACCCAGAAATGAGCCATTAAATAATATAATGGTGGATGCTCGGATTTATTGACCAATGCCTTCATCGTATCGTTTAAGCCGTTTTGGGGGCGAGGTTGTAGATAATCTTGTAAGGCTTTAACTTGAATTATATCGCCGTTGAAGTTATCCTGACTATACTCTTGAATGGTATGTCCGGAGACGCGAACTGATGTATAAATTTCATCTGTCCAATAGACTTTTTTTCCTAGGTTAGCGAAGCGAAAAAATAAACCCAAGATGATTGTTATTGCCACACAAGCTATTATGACCTGATGACGAATTTCTTTCATGTTCTCACCCTAACTTCCTGCCGCTGCCCTAGAAGGGCGGGTTTAAGGTAGGGGCAGGTTTTACTACTATCATTCAGGGTTGCACCCAGATATGACTAAACCCGCCCCGACAACGTTTTTGCCATAAGTTATCTATAAAACCCGCCCCTACACCCCAGCTTTCTTTATTCAGCAATCCCCATAATACATTGCGCGTCTAGAACCATCAAAGCATCCGTCTCGAATACACTACACTGTTCTGTAACCTGAGACAAGGCGGGATTTATTCCTGCCTGCAACTGAGCAATCGCTTCTGTCGCTGGGGGATACTGCATCAACCAATTACTCCCTGCAATATAGTCGGGTGTAAACGCGGCACGATGCACTAAAAAAAAGGTGACGCCATAGCGTTGAATAAACTGTTGTACCTGGGATAAGTCTGGACTATACTGAGCCTGAATCAAATCAATCGCCCGTTGACGAATCTGATTATAGTACCCGACATGATAGGGAATCGCATACATTTCACTGACTAAAACCGGCTGCTGGGAAAACGTCGGTAAATTATTGGCTTCTTCATCAAGGGAAGCAATCAGACTCGGCTGCGGTTGTTGAGCTAAAAATTCATATAAACTGGGATACTGACCTTGTTTATATCGGGTAAACGGGAAACTCACAAAACAGGGATAGAAAATAAGTATCATCCCCAAAACCGCCGTAACTACCCAGGCGAAGCCTCTTCTAAAGCGGTGAGAGGTAACCCTTGCCCAATAAACCAATGCATCTACTACTACCACAAACGCGATCGCACTCGCCAATGCCATGACGATTCGCAGGCTATGGGTGGTATACCGAATCGGCAGATGTAGCCTAAACAAGAAAACATGGGCGAGAACAAACGTCATACCCGCCGTTATCACCATCTCAGGTAAAATCGCCATACCCCTCGTCACCTGCTTCACCAAGGGAAAGCGGGAGGGATAGCGCCACAGTATCGGCAGTAGTAACCCCAGATACAGTAACGGCGGTAGAGACAATCCCCCCAAAAAACTACTACGCTTGCCAAACAGCCAAAACTCCCAAGGATTCGCATCAAAAAAAGGGGTTCTCCCCTCAGGCATAAACTCCGGTAATCCTCTCGCCGCAGACGCCGCGATCGCAGGCCCAAATTCATTAGACTGTACAGTGTAGGGTAGCAGTACCAGAATCGCCACCGCCAATCCTAACCCACCCAACCAATAATCCCGGCGATTCCCCGAAAGCCGCCATCGCCCCCCTTGCCAGTTTCCCATCTGCAAAATCAGGATTCCCGCACAGATCAACACATACTGAGGATAGAATACCCCCAAAAGCGCGATCGCACCCAGACAAGGAAACAGTGAGCGCCGCAGCAAATAGTACAAAAACGCCAACACAATTGGATAAACAAACGCTCTCGGCGTACCCGAAATCAGAGTATAGGTTGTCCAAAGATTTTGATTCAGCAATAGAGATGCCGTAAATCCAGCGATTGGCAGAGGTAACAATTCCAAACCAATACCAAAACAGTAACCCGTGGTAATCACTCCCAAAATAGTCGGCACCAGCTTATTAAATACCAGGGGATGAATCCCAAAACCTGCCATAATCTGATACAGCGTCGCATATCCAACTGGCGCAACCGACTGATGATAATCGGCAATTAAATCATCCGCAAATAGCCGTGGCTCTAAAAACTGTTGCATCCAGAACACATGCTGTCTGGCATCACTATCCACCAAATAGTCACTACTAAACGCCTGCTGAAGTGCCAAAAGACTATAAACAACAGAAAACGTCAAACTGAGACTGAACCAAACGATAATCTGAGAACGAGATAGTTTGTCATTCGTCATTTGTCATTCGTCATTTGTCAGGGAACAGGGAACAGTGAACAGTGAACAGTCAACATTTAACAGTAACGAATGTCCTAACCTGCATTAGTACGACTATAAAACCCACTCTTACATCAAAATATGCCATATTCATTAAGAACATCCTCCTCTCCAAAACCGCGACTCGCCCCATTAACATCCCGCAAAAACCTCTGCGCTTCTCTGCGCTTCCCTCTGCGTACCTCTGCGTTTAAAAATAAAATCATGAGACAACAAATCTAACCTAACAAAGGACAAATGACTAATGACTAATACCCAAACAATCCGCCGACAAAACAACCAACCCCTCCCCCTCAAACACCATACATCGTTCCATCTTTGCCGCCAAAACCGGAAGCCCTCCTCCTTGCAAACTCAACCTCGCCCCTGTCGCCGCCGCCTCATACTCTTGAATCCAACGATTACCCATCACATACTCCGGCGTAAACGCCCCCTGTTCCACTAACCATAAATCCACCCCATACCGCCGAATAAAATCTTGCACCACTCCCTCATCTAAACTATACTGAGCCTCAATCAAATCAACCGTCCGCCGATACATTTCATGGTAATAATCCAAATGATAAGGCAACGCATATCCCTCTCCCCCCACTAAAATCGAGCGCTGGGCAAACGTCGGTAAACTATTCGCTTCCTCCGTCAACGAAGCAATCACTGTATCTTGCGGTTGTTGTTGCAGAAACTCGTAAAGTTCTGGCATCGTTCCCACCGTGTAACGACTTATCGGAAACGGGTAATCATTCGCTTGCAAAAGACTGGGATAAACCATAAGAATAGCCACCAAACCCCCCATAAACCCAACCCCCCAAAGCGGTTTCCCTTTCGTTTGAGCCACCCGTAAACCCGTATCTAACAAAATAGTCAGCGCCACAGCCGCCGCCAACGCCACCACAATCCGCAAACTGTGTTCTGTATAACGATTAGGAAGATGCAACTTAAATAGAAACAAATGAGCCGCGACAAACATACCCATCGATACCAGCAGCATCTGAGGTAAGAGCCTAATCCCCCCACTCACCCGTTTAACTAAAGGGAACCGCGAGGGATAGTTCAACAAAAACGGCAAAGAAAAACTTACCCAAACCTGTGGTGGTACTAAAAGAATCGAATACTTTGCCATCAACCGACACCATTCCGTTGGCAGCATACCACTACGCTTACCACAAACCCAATAATTCCAGGGGTCATCATTAAAAAAACTTGACCATCCTTCAGCCGAAAAAGCCGATAATCTCCTCGCTTGTGTCACCGTAATTACAGAACCAAATTCTGACGGGTTTAAATAGGGGAAGAGAACCACACATGCGACTCCTAATCCCCACCCACAAAACCAATAATCTGAGCGCACTGGAGATAAGCGAAACCGCCCTTGTTCCCACCGCCCTAGCTGAACAATCAACAAAAGAGCCACAATCAAGACACACTGAGGATAAAATACCCCCAAAAGCGCGATCGCGACAAGAGCTGGTAGTAACAATCGGCGCAACCGATAATACACAAAAGCGAGAAATAGCGGATAGACAAAGGCGACAGGTGTAGCCGATACTAAATCATCTCTCATCCAGAGATTTTGATTCAATAGTAACGACGCGATAAATCCCGCCACGGGTACAGGCAAAAGTTGTAGAGTAATGCCAAAACAGTAGGCGGTAGCCACCAATCCCAACGTTGGCGGTAAAATCTTACTTAACGTCATCGGATCAATTCCTACCGTGGCAAAGAGTCGGTAGAATGTAGCATATCCCCAGGGTGCAACCGATTGAAAATAATCAGCAATTAAATCCCCAGGAAACACCTGTGAATCGAGAAACCGACGCATCCAAAAAACATGCTGCCGCGCATCATCCTGCACAATATAGTCATGACTCAACACCTCTTGCAGTGCTGGATATGCATAAATAGCAGCAAAAGTCAAGCTCAAACTCAACCAAAACACCTTCTGAGTGCGAGAGACTTTGCCAGTAAGTAGGTGGGAAAAGTTAAGGTTAAGGGCGGGGATTGTCATTCGTCATTTGTTGATTGTTCATGGTTCATTGGTCTTATGTCTTATGTCTTATGTCTTATGTGTAAAGTCATGTCCGACTATTTACCGCCACATTTGGCATACCCCATCAATCCTATTGATATCAATTGAACCGTAGGGGCGACCCGCTGCAAAAATGAACACAGTTCACCCATAAACCTTATCGGGTCGCCCTGCATCAGGTATCAGAAAAACCAATAAAAATCGACATGAACCATTGCCTAAAATTAAACCGTTATAGCCTTACAAAGGCAGGTTAAGACATTCTGTACTATTGCCTATTGCCTATTGCCTATCTGAAGACTTAACATAGAGAATATAACGCGAATTTTGATACGCGATCGCAAAATCTAGAGAGTGAGTGGTACTCGTGAGCAGATAATCAGCGCCATACTTATTCATCACAGCCTGGGCTTGGTCAGTGGTTAAGCTGTTATAACCAGCCCTCAGCGCCTGCTTCATCTTACTAAACGTGACTCGTTCACCCGGTTGGGGCCACGGGTTGAGTGTACCACTCAAGTCAGTGAGACGTTCATACCAGTCCAACACTCCCACCTTCGTCGGGGGGATAAACTTAAATTTGGCGACAGTGGGGCGTTCTGCTACCCAAGTAAAGGGGGTAAGTTCTGCGGGGGGTGTAACAATCAGCGCATCATCAGGGGTGTTCTTGCGAATCCAATCACTAATAGCTTTACCTTCCGGCTCTATCCCCTGTTGTTCACTGGGAAACTCAGATAGGGCAACTAAAGCTTGATGAAATTGTACAGCCTGAACAGTACAAGCTCCACTCAATAACACGATGCAAACGAATAACAAAATGGGTCTTGCTTTACCGATAAAGCTTTGCTCCAGGGCGCAAGCAAACAGCAGACAAGTATTCAAGGGTAGCATCACATCCCCCAGCCGAAACGGGTAATATTGTAGGAACGTACCCTGAGCATCAAACGGCGCGATCGCAAGTCCTAAGCCAAACGGTATCAAAGTCAATAGTGTGAACTCCGCCAGCCCCATCCGTACCGCATGTTCCTGAGACTGTCGCTGGCGCCAAAGTATTGCCGCACTCAGCGCCAACACTAGCAAGTAGACAGCAGGTTTTATCCACCATTCCGCCGACCAATAAAGGGGATTTAGGTGGTGAGGAGTACGGATGAACACATAAACATAGGACGGTTCGACAACACCTGTGGGACTAGGTGTCAATAAATGTTCCAGAATCGTGTAAATCGATAGCGCACTGGCTATCAGATAAATCGCCAGAACGGAACCCAGATAGCGGAGACTTCTAAAATGGTGGCGGCGTCTGAGTAGCAACCATCCTCCTATCACCAGAGACGCCCAACCCCCGACAAAAATGTGGAATAATGTGGCTAGCCCTAACCAGAGTGCCATCAGCCGATAGCGACCCGTTAACATCAGCCCAATGGTGAACAGCAATAGACCGTAAGCCACAGCTTTCGGCTCAACTCCTCCCACCAACCATTCACGGGCAACTATCCCTTGATTGTCATCCACATAGAGAAATAAGCCAACCGCCAACAGCAGCAAGGGCAAACTCAACCCCAACTTTCGACCCAGAAACACTAACCCGGAAGCCATCAGGGTGTAACACAACAGCCGCCCGATTAAAGACGTGGCTAAAAACCCCCAAGCCGCCGCCATTGAGCCAAACAATGCCAGGAATGGTATCCGATAGCCCGGAGGCTGATTGAGATACCAGTCTCCCGGAATCCAACTTGGGTCAGCATACTGTCTGGCAAATGGTAAAATATTGACTTCATTACCGCCACCCATATTGCCATCCAGCAGGAACCCCAAACTGAGGAATGCGGTGACGACCACAATTTGAATGCTGACTTGCTTCCAGTGGGTTCGTTCTTGATTAACCCGATTGGCTTGTATGGAATGACTTGATATCGTCTCGTTGGTCACTGGCGTGATACTTCCCCAAATTAAACCCTAATCGTTGCCAAGTATAGTATTGTCAGCGTCTCGTGAATAGCTCTTTTCTACATAACCCCGTTGATGTGTCGGGGCGGACGCGAGAAATTAATCGGGATTGTTTCCCCTACCTGGAATGCTAAACTTGCCTTGATCATCCGATCAAACGGTATCAGCTTAACCAATGCCGACATTTACAAGAGGAATTCAAGTGTGGTCAATGTTTTAGTTACAGGTGCAGCCGGCTTTATCGGATACCACCTCAGCCAACGGTTACTTGCCCAGGGTGATACCGTGATTGGACTGGATAACCTGAATGCTTACTATGATGTCTCCCTCAAACAAGCCCGACTCGCGCAACTGGAGAACCAACCGGGGTTTCGCTTTTATAAACTAGACTTAGCCGACCGCGAAGGGATTGCCCAGTTATTTGCCCAAGAATCCTTCGAGTTTGTCATCCATCTGGCGGCGCAGGCGGGAGTTCGCTATTCCTTGAAAAATCCCTACGCCTATGTGGATAGTAATCTGGTGGGTTTTACCAATATCCTGGAAGGGTGTCGCCATTCTGACATCAAGCATCTGGTGTTTGCTTCATCCAGTTCGGTATATGGTGCGAATACGAAGGTGCCGTTTTCAGTACAGGATAATGTCGATTGTCCTGTTAGCCTCTATGCGGCTACCAAGAAAGCGAATGAATTAATGGCTCATGCCTATAGTCATTTGTACAATATTCCAACAACAGGCTTGCGCTTCTTTACGGTTTATGGGTCGTGGTATCGTCCCGATATGGCATTATTTTTATTTACCAAAGCGATTCTGGCTGAACAGCCGATTAATGTGTTTAATTATGGTCGGATGCAACGGGATTTTACTTACGTTGATGATGTTGTCGAGGGTGTGGTGCGAGTCATGGGTAAGATTCCGCCGCCGGAAGCCTCAGGAAATGCTTCACCTGGTTCGAGAAGTTCTGCACCTTACAAACTCTACAACATTGGCAATAATCAACCGATTGAACTCTTGCAACTTATCGAAACCTTAGAACAATGTTTGGGCAAAACGGCGGTGAAAAATATGCTACCCATGCAACCGGGAGATGTGCCGATTACTTATGCGGATGTGGATGATTTAATGCAAGATGTGGGATTTAGACCGAATACGTCCATTGAAGTGGGTGTGGAACAATTTGTGCAGTGGTATCGGTCTTACTACAACATTTAATTTATTTTGTCAATGATCAGATTTAATCGGGGCGGGTTTAGTCGCATTTAGGTGAAACAGAAATGATAGTAGTGAAACCCGCCCCTACACAGGTGAAGGTTTAAACCTTTTTTATTCGCCATCCTTCTGGTTTTCGTCATCGGGCTGGATGTTTTCCTCCATCCGTTTCATCAATAGCTGTTTTGCTTTGAGAATGTCGGATTCGGTTCCATAGTGATTGTGATAGTAGTAGTAAGACCGGGTGGTATACCCTTTAACACCATTGGCAACTACGCCTAACACGGTGGCGTTAGAAATTCTCATAGTATCTAGGGCTTGCATTAATGCCGAGCGATCGCTCTTACCCAAGCCCACCACCATCATCACACCATCAGCGTGAGCCGCCAAGAGACGACCATCAGCTAGTCCTAACACAGGTGGTGTATCGTAAATCACTAGGTCAAAAACCGCATGAAATTGCTCCATTAAATGTTGCATCTTCTTGGAACACAGAAGACGACTGGGATCGGGCGGGACTTGTCCGGCAGTGAGGACATACAACCGATCCCACATCGGTAGGCGCTGGATTGCTTGTTTTGCTGTCAATCCAGTGGCAATGACGTTACTTAAGCCCACCTGGTTGTCTAGGTTCAAATAGTGATGCACCTGAGGGCGGCGTAAGTCCGCATCCACCAGCAACACTCGTTGACCCATAGCGGCGGCGGCTTGGGCGAGGTGGACGGAAACAGTGGATTTTCCTTCTGAGGGGGTAGCTGAACTAATAACGATGGAGTGAACGGGGGTATCGCTACCCAAAAACCGAATATTCGTTTGGAGCGAACGGAATGATTCTAAGAAGGGAGACGCATTGTAGCTTCGGGATGAGCGGCGAGATTTTTCACCATTGGCGGAAGAAGAAGCTGATGCCACCTGGGTTAAGTTTGCCGTAGACATCATCTGTTGTTTGAGCTGTTTTTGGTAAGGGATAATGCCCAGTAGGGGAAGTTTGGTTAAGTCTTTGAGTTCATCGGGAGAATGGAAGACATTATCCAAACGTTCGATCAGCAAAGCCACGCCCATGCCTAACAATAATCCCGCGATCGCACCTAATGTGATATTGCGCTGGGTATTGGGCCACACGGGGACTTCTGGAACTTGCGGTTTGACGATAATCTGCCAGGGTAAGGCTTTCTGGGCGGCTTCAATTTCCAGATTTTCCCGCACCGCCAGAAAGCGATTTAAGCTATCGGTGGCGACTTGGAGTTCTCGCTGTAAGTCTGTGTAGCGGCGGGCGATGACGGGGATTTGTTTAACCTGGAGGTTAAGCATTTGAGCCGATCGCGCGATCGCACTTTGTTTGACTTGCAAGACTTGCAGTTGATTAGTCGCTTGCACCAGTTGCTGGGTCAAGTTTGTGCGAATCGAATTGGGGGAAGCACTGGAAACCCCAGCCTCGGTCAGGCTTGCGCCCAATACGTTTTGGGATTCTTGGTTGAGTAAGGGTAAGAGATTATCCCGTTTCTGGCGCAAGGCTTGCATCGTGGGACTTTGGGGCGTAAATCGCGCCGATTCTAGGGCAATCTGGGATTCAAGTTCCGCAAGTTGGTTGAGTAACTGTTGGTAGCGAGGGGCTTCACTGAGGGTTACAGTAGCAACCGCTTGCTGGGGTGATAATCCCAACTGCTGTAAGAGCGTATTATAAAGCGATCGCGTTTCTTGATACTGAACCTGAGTTTGTAACTGCTGCTGTTCGATCGCACTCACCCGCTGGGATAACTCTTGGGCTTGGATTTCCGGGTCGAGGAGGTTATGTTGTTGGCGAAAGGCTTGCAGTTGTCCTTGCAGCTTATTCACGCGATCGCGCAGCACGGGTAATTGGTCATCAACAAACTGAATTCCCTGTTTCAGGTTCAATTGTCGCTCTTGCAGAGAGTAGCGTAGATAGCCTCGAGCGACTTCGTGTAAAACCCGCCGCACTCTTTCCGGCTCAGTATCCCGATAACGCCCTTCCAGGATCTTGGTGTCCCCCAGTCGGCTGACAATTAGCTGAGTCATTAAGGACTCGTAACTGACCTCAGGATAATGCTTGTGGATCTCTTGGACAATAGCCTCCATTAGCTGAGGAGAGCGTAACACCTGAATCTGGGTATCATAATCCAGTGTGGAATTCCGTCCATCACCGCCACCCACCACTTCCGTGAGTTTGTCTAAGTCTCCTTCCTCGGTGACGGGTTCGACCAACAGTTGAAACTTGCTCTCATACTTAGGGGTTTGATTCAACGTCCAAAAACTGATCCCCGAGGTCACTGCGATCGCGACTCCAGCAATCACTAACGCCCGACGCCGAATGACGTTGACCAACTGTTGCAATGTCCATTCATCCGGTTCGGGTTCCGGAGGTGGTGTCCGGTAGACCAGCGGTGGTGCATACTTTGGGTGTTTCCCATTGCCATTGGGCGATAATGGTTCTTGAATCTGACCGATCTCCATCTTCCCCCTACTCCTTCTGCGTGGATTGAGCGCGTTCGTCAAAAAATCATTTTACCTTGTTTAATTGTGTACCAGGTTGGTTCAAAATCGTCACGAATACCGCTGAAATTTACAAATTTGATGGGAATAGGGAATCAGCCATCAACAATCAATCCTTGATTCCCTATCTCTCCTGCAATACTGTTAATACTGATTCAGTCATCAAATTATCGACTGAAATTCCTCAAAAACAGTAACAGAAGCGACAATATCCCTCTTTATCTGTAGAGACATGCCATGCAACGTCTCTACTGCAGCCAGCCGACGCTCTAGAATCCAAAAAATCTAAACACAGAGAACACGCTACCAAGAGGACTGACAATTGTCCCCAATGTATCCGTGACGCGGGTCAAACCGGAACGTCTGACGATAATCACATCATTAGGGCGCAATGGTGGATTGCTTTCATCGTTAACATCAGCCGTAAAATCCACATCGATTTCCCGTTTTTTAACCGTACCGTTGGGTTGCAGACGAATCAACTCCACAGAACTCTTGCGGGCGCGGCGATTATCAAATCCGCCAGATGCTAGCAGGGCTTGATTTAAGGGGGCGTTCGCTGGGATTGATACTGTACCCGGTTTCTCGACTTCTCCCACTACATTGACATTGATAATTGCCGCCGAAAAGCTCGCTGATGCCAATTTTGTAGCTTCTGAAGCGGTTAGAGTTTCGGCTTCCGGGACTCTAATCGTATCTCCCTGTTGCAGAATCACATCTTCAGAGAGATCACCCTCTTGCAGGAGTTCCCAGAGATTGACAACGATCAGTTGCTCAGAGCCATCTCTGGTGGTGCGTCGCACTTCAACATTACGAATATCGGCAGATTGAGTAATACCGCCCGCCACTTGAATCGCTTGAGTTACCGTTGGCGGTTCTGTATTGTTACCACCGCCGCCACCAGCTTGGTCAGCCGTAGCCGCGCCCGATGTGGCGGCGGTAACGGTATAAGGACCCGGACGCACTACTTCCCCGACGACGGCAACTTTAATTGGCTTAACCGCCTCTGGCGAAAAACTCGCGGTTGCCAGTTGACGGCTTTCTAGGGGGTCAATTCCGGTGGTGGTGGGGATAAAGATTTCATCACCATCTCTCAAGGTCACATCTTGAGCGAGATCGCTATTTTGCAATAACTCCCAGAGATTAATGGTATAGGTTTGTCGGGTAGCTGAGTTCATCCGGCGGCGGATTTGCACGTTTCGCACATCAGCCGAGCGGCTAATTCCGCCAGCAAGCTGAACCACTTGAGTCACGGTGGGAAATTGTTGCCCTTCGTTGAGGGTGACGCTGTAGGAACCGGGACGATTGACTTCCCCGGCGACGGCAATTTTTAGGGGGCGAGGATCAATCAGGGTTAAGGTGACTAAAGGGCGTCTGACATAGGGAGCGTATCGCTGAGAAATCCGTTCACTAGCCGCATTAATGGTTAACCCTTCGACAGGGATACTGCCAGCAACGGGTAAATTAAGGGTACCATCGACTAAAACCTGGTAGTCTCCACTGTATTCGGGAACATCAAAGATGGTTACGCCCACGCGATCGCCTGATCCGAGTGTATAGGGTAAATCTGGTGGTGGATTCGTAACCGTCGTGGGTGCAAGGGGCGAAAATGTGGGGACTTGCGCCATTCCCGGAAGCGGTGCGGTTACGGCAAAAAAGGCGAATAGGGTTAAACCTGCTACAGATGGTGTTAAATGCTTGCTCAAGTTGATCCTCCCGATCCCCATAGTGCGAAAATTGTCAATGGACCTTTTAACTCTCAGTTTAGTCATATTTATTACAGATGTCTTGGCTCATGCGTGATCAGGTCACATTACCGTTGAAGCCAATTAGGACGAAAAAGTTCATGCTTAGAGTCCATAGTTAACATTCTCCAGTGTCGCCCTACCTTGAGGAAACGAGAAGGAAGTGTATCAGCAAGGCTTAGAGGACGCTGCCAGTATTGTCTAATATCATTTTAAGCAATAAACTATTGCCGCTAGGAGGAATTTCACCGAACAATCTATCCCCAAGTGGTCGAGTCGTTATGGCTCGTCCTGTCTAGGTGAATTTACAGTAGTATTGACGCGACTTCCTCATTCGCGATCGCGGACGGATGACAAACCCAGCAATATCTCTGTCCACTTCAGGGAGAAGGCTAGTCTCAATGATGATCAATACATAGACTCGTTCCTAGAACACCCGTCGGTGTAATTGAAACCGTCTGCTGGAGAAACGTACCAGGCTACGTCTTTACAAAAAGGCAAAATATGTTAAATTCAATCTCATCCTTTAACTTTATTGGTAAATTATAATTATGATATTTATTAGTCCTAAAACTGATTTTGCTTTTAAGAAAATATTTGGAGCGAACGACAGTAAAGACATCTTGATTAGCTTTTTAAATGCCCTAATTTATAATGCCAATCCGGTGATTCAGGATTTAGAAATTATTGATCCCTACAATCCTGGGGATGTTGTCGATTTAAAAGACAGCTATCTGGATGTCAGAGCTGTCCTGGATAACGGCTCAACGGTGTTAATCGAAATGCAGGTACTCAATGTGGCGTCTTTTGAAAAGCGCGTTATTTATAACCTGACAAAAACCTATGCTAATCAATTAAAATATGGAGAAGGATACTCCCATCTTAAACCCGCGATCGCCTTAACGATAACGGATTTCCAGATGTTTAACCAGACTCAGCGGTTCCTGACTCGTTTTGGCTTAAAGGAAAAACAGGAATTATTTGACTATACCGATCCGGAAATCGAACTAATTTTTGTGGAATTACCCAAATTCACGAAAACGCTTGAGAAGTTAGAAACTTTAACCGATAAATGGATTTACTTTATTAAAGACGCTCCCAGCTTGGAAGTCATTCCACCCACGTTTAGACAGGTGTCCGAACTCGAGAAAGCCATGAATATTGCTAACCAAGCGAATTTAAGTGTAGAGGAATTAGAAAAATTACGTAAGCGAGAGGTATTCCTTGAAGATCAACGGGGATTTATTGTTAAGGCAAAGCAGGAGGGACGAGTAGAAGGACGAGTAGAAGGACGAGTAGAAGAAGCAATCCGATGGACATTACGTTTGCTGGAGCGTCAGTTTGGGTCAATTCCGCCAGCAATCATTAATCAGCTTCAAAACTTGTCTGTTGAAGAATTAGAAGGTCTAGGTGATGCTATTGTAGATTTTAACGATTTAGAGGAATTATCGGCTTGGTTACAAGAAAATACAAAGGGCAGGTAATCAGAGCAGTATATCGATCTAGAAATCGAGAAAGCCATGAATATTGCTAATTGCTCATTTATGCCTAACTAATGGCGTAGGCGGGTAATTCAATCATCTCTAATCAACAAGAAACTCGGCTAACCCTAAATAACGAATACCTTGGGGAGTAGTCTCAAAACGACAGGGTAACACCTCAAGCCCCTGGAGAACCGCTTCTCGCAAGAGTTTGCCATAAACGGGGTCAGTACTATCACCCGGACTAAAGCGATCGCAGTCCCCTCGATTGATAAAATAAAGCATGATTGCCTTGGCTTGGGGTAGTAACTGCTGGAGTTCTTGTAGGTGCTTTTGTCCCCGTGTGGTTACGGTGTCGGGAAATAAGGCTAAGGTTCCCTGCGCCCAAGTTGTATTTTTGATTTCCAAATAAATCGGAGGCGCGTCATTCTCCCCCGTCAGTAAAAAATCGACCCGACTTTTCCGGTTTGCGCCATAAACCACTTCGGGGCGAACTTGGCTGTAGCGATTGGTTAATTCCGGAATCAGCCTTTGTTCCAGGATGATCTTCATCACCCGATTGGGTAGGGCGGTATTAATCCCCACCCAAGTCGGTTGGGTATCATTGACTTGGATCATCTCCCAAGTGTAGGCTAATTTGCGCTTGGGGTTATCACTACGGGAGACCTGAACTAAACTTCCAGGAGTGGAAACCCCTGTCATTGGACCCGTATTCGGACAGTGGGCGACAATGGTTTCCCCTGATGTAAGCTGAATATCGGCAAAAAACCGCTTGTAGCGTCTGAGTAATGTCCCCGTCTCTAGGGTTGGGTAGCTGTAAATCCAATCGGAGCGATCGTCCATTAATTTTTGGGAACTGTTCACATTACTTAACGAATATATTAGAATAACTTAACATACAGTAACATTCAATGGACTCAACATGGCTAACTCAGACCAACGGAAACAGCGAATCATGGAACACATCAAACGCTCGATCACCATTCCTCAGCGAGGCTTTTCGATGAATTCCGATTCTAAAAAACAACAGATTATGGATCATATCAAAATGACACGAGGTTAGGGTCAATTGTGATCGATTGAAATCAGCCAGTCTGTCAGGGATAGTTCCGCTTCCCATTCTCCCCTCCGAAAGTCTCCCCTCCGAAAGAGAAGAGGTTACAAGTAAGTTAGGTACACAGACAGATCCCCGACTTCTCCAAGCAGTCGGGGATCTTGCTTGAGGCTGTACCTCATCGACCTGAAATCTGCTGTAAATATGTGGCAGCGTAAGTCTTGAACAGAGCTAAATTCACTCAATCAATTACGCTTTGATTCAAATATATTTTTCGGTTTTAAAATAAAAATAAGTTAACCCAAACACAAGATATTAACGAAACTTTTTGAGTCGCTTGATCGTCCTTTGAAACGCACCAAATGGATAAATAAAAATAAAGGCTGACTCATGTTTTTAGGAAAACCAAACACGAGAAAACCCCTTTGGACGTCTCTCGCTTCATTAAGCTTACTGCTGATGATGGGCAGTTTAACGATGACCTCCTGCGGACTGGTAAAACCCATCAGTGAAACCACGCCACAAGAAGAAAATCAGGCAACTGAGAACGATTCAGTCATAGATGCGGATCAAGACGCCACTGAAGAAAAAACGGAGGCAGAAAAACGGTATGAATCGGAAGGGATAGACACCACTGCTGATGATGATCCTGAATAATCTCAGATGCGAATTTTCCTTATATACACCAACAGTTTTGACTCATAGGATAAAAAAGTAGCAGGCTCTCACGCTGAACTCCAAGTTACAGATTGGACTTCTAAGATATAACAGTTTTGTTATCATACGGTAATGGGTCAACACAACTGTTAATGGAAAGTCAGCAAAACCACAGTAGCCTAGCCATAACCCTGCGCGATCGCCGCGTTCGTCTCGCCCAGCTTATTGATTTTCCGGTCATTCTCTGGGCGGGAAAATCTTGTCCGCGCAACTTTCCGGCAAATCCGTTTCCATTTCGCGCCAGTAGTCATTTTCTCTACTTTGCAGGTTTACCGTTGGAAGGTGCCGCTATTTATCTCAAAGAGGGCAGGTTGGAACTGTTTCTGGATGAACCCTCGCCAGCCAGTACCCTTTGGCATGGCGAAATGCCTAAACGAGAGGAAATTGCCGAAAAAATTGGTGCTGATGCGGCATTTCCGTTCTCAGACTTAGCCTCACGCACAGCCGATGCTGCAACTGTTGCGGTGCAAGATAGGGCGACGTATCAGCAGCAAGAACAACTGTTAAATCGATGCGTCAACAGGGCTAACGCCTCCGAAGGAATTGACCGAGACTTAGCCAAAGCGATTGTATCCTTGCGACTGTGCCACGACGCGGAGGCATTATCCGAGTTACGCCAAGCCGCCGCCGTGACAGTAGCTGCCCATAAAGCGGGAATGCAGGCAATCGGGGGTAGAGATGTGGCAACAGAATGCCTCTACGAAGCCACAATCCGTGGGGCGATGGAAGGGGTGATTCTTGCCCACAACATGAGTTGTGCTTATGGCAGTATTGTCACCGTTCACGGTGAAGTGTTGCACAATGAACAGTATCACCATCCCTTGCAACCGGGAGATTTACTGTTGACGGATGTGGGGGCGGAAACGGAGAGGGGATGGGCAGCCGATGTGACTCGTACCTTCCCTGTAACCGGAACATTTTCTTCGACGCAGCGCGATATTTACGATACTGTTTTAGCCGCCCATAACGCTTGTATTGAGAAAATTCATCCGGGTGTCGAATATCGCGACATCCATCTGTTAGCCGCCGCCACCCTGACTGAAGGATTAGTGGATTTGGGGATTCTGCGGGGACAGGTATCGGATTTAGTGGAACGAGATGCTCATGCTTTATTCTTTCCCCATGGCGTTGGGCATTTGCTCGGCTTAGATGTGCATGATATGGAAGATTTAGGGGATTTAGCCGGATATGCAGAAGGTCGAGTCAGGAGCGATCGCTTTGGTTTAGGATTTCTGCGATTGGATCGACCCTTGCAATCGGGAATGCTAGTGACGATTGAACCTGGATTCTATCAAGTTCCAGCTATTTTAAATGATCCAGAACGACGCGCCAAGTATCAAGATGTGGTTGACTGGAATCGTTTGGCTGAGTTTGCTGATGTGCGTGGGATTCGGATTGAGAATGATGTTTTAGTCACTCCGGAGGGTAGTGAAGTCCTCACCGCCGCTTTACCAACTGAGGCAGATGCGATTGAACAATTGGTGTCAATAGGTGGGAGAAGGTAGGGATTGTCATTTGTCATTCGTCCTTTGTCATTTGTCATAAGCCTTTATCACCCTCTTTTCCCACGGCGATTGAAATCGCTGCTACACAAACATAGGCGAAGCCTGGTACAGTCTCTAAGCAAGATCCCCGACTTCTTGAAGAAGTCGGGGATCTGTCTGTGTACCTCACTTACTTGAAAAGCGCTGTATTCAGTAGCCCCTAATTACTTTGGATAACAATTGTCCCTGAATTACTATCGACTATTTTCTCCACTCCTGAATCAAAAACTTGAATCAAGGATAAGTCTGTATCAACCGTTCCTTTTAAATAAATATCTCCGGGTAACTCACCGCCAATATCAATTAAACCGATAATGTCTTGAGTCATCGTATTAAAGTTAAACTGAAAATACTTGCCCGTTGATACACCATCGTTAATAGTATTGTATGTTTTGATTGGGTGATTCGATGGCTCAGCAAAAGAAACGGTCAAGCTTTCTAAGGCTTGAGTTGTACCCACTCCTTTTTCTGATAGTATAGCAGGAGCCGTTTTTTCATCATAATTGAATGTTCCTGTTGCCAAATAGCCCTGATTGCCTTGCCAAGTAAAATTAACCGTCATTGCTTCAGCCGGAGCGATGCTAGTCAGGAGGAGGCTTAAGGCTAAACTGGTTACGATAACCAGTTGGACAAAAATACGTTGCATTTTATGTATTATATCGAAAATATAATCCCATGATACTCAACAGTTCAGAACAGCTTCAAGACGCTGTTAAAGCACTCCGCCCAATTTTTGAAGATATTGACATCAACGTCAAGCAAAATCTGAAAAAAGTCCTGATGTCTTTTCGTAATTATCGCGTTGGGGTGCATCACTTTGCTGGGGTAAGTGGTTATGGTCATGACGATTTAGGTCGGCAAACCTTAGACCAAGTATTTGCAGAAATCATGGGTGCTGAAGCAGCAGCCGTGCGAGTTCAATTGGTTTCTGGAACTCATGCGATCGCCTGTTGTTTATTTGGGGTTTTGCGTCCCGGTGACGAGATGGTATCTGTGGTGGGTGCGCCTTACGATACCTTAGAAGAAGTGATTGGTGTTCGAGGTCAAGGTCAAGGATCATTACAGGAGTTTGGCATTGATTATCGTCAGTTAGAATTAACGGCTGATGGAACCATTGATTGGCAGGCGTTAAAAACAGCAATTGGACAACGGACGCGCCTCGTCTTAATTCAGCGATCGTGTGGTTATTCTTGGCGTCCTAGTCTTTCAATAACAGACATCGAAAAAATTGTCCAATGTGTTAAACAGCAAAATCCGAATACAATTTGTTTTGTCGATAACTGTTACGGCGAGTTTATTGAAGACACAGAACCTCCAGCGGTTGGTGCGGATTTAGTGGCGGGATCGTTGATTAAAAATCCTGGTGGCACAATTGTCACTGCTGGGGGATATATTGCCGGAAAAGCCGAGTTAGTTGAAGCCGCAACCTGTCGATTAACCGCCCCCGGAATTGGTAGTTCAGGTGGGGCGACATTTGAACAGAATCGGTTATTATTTCAAGGACTTTTTCTCGCCCCGCAAATGGTAGGGGAGGCAATTAAGGGAACGCATTTAACCGCTTATATCTTTGATCAGTTAGGCTATCCCGTCAATCCTAAACCCATGGCACCTCGCCGGGATGTTATTCAGGCAATTCAGTTAGGTTCACCGGAGAAATTAATCGCCTTTTGTCGGGCGATTCAGCAATATTCTCCCATTGGTTCCTATCTCGATCCTGTACCTGCTCAAATGCCGGGATATGAGAGTCAGTTAGTTATGGCGGGAGGAACGTTTATTGATGGGAGTACCTCGGAGTTTTCCGCCGATGGACCATTGCGAGAGCCTTATATCGTATTTTGTCAAGGGGGAACCCACTGGACTCATATCGCGATCGCACTCGAAGCCGCGATAGAAGCAATATAGGGTGGGGGAATTCGTCAACTTACAGCCCTCACCCCCAGCCCCTCTCCACGCGACAGGGGAGAAACAGGGAAGTTGGTAAAGTAATGATTTGGCACACCTAATGTAATTAATGAATTACATTCCATCCAGAAACTGTAGGGGCGCAAAGACTTGCGCCCGATTCAATTGTCACATCTAATCCACAATTTTAGCTGTGTCAATCCAGTAGTGGCATGGCACACCTTAAATGGTTGTCGTGTTAACCCAAACTGGTTGGTGAAACTTCAGCGCACTTTCGATAAATTAGGCAAAGCATTAGGATTGGCAAATAGCGGTTTTGATGCCGATTCGCCGATACGTTTTAACTGACGAGTTAATTGCATAATTAATCCTGCCATTATTACCCATTGACCCAATACACTAAATAAGACGGTGAAGGCGGATGTCTGTTCTAAAATGATCCAAGGCGCACCAAATACAGACACAAGCCATAATCCTGGCAATTGTACTCCTGAAGTGAATTCCACTTGTATGACAGATAAAATAAATAGAGGAACAAAAATCGTCATACTCAAGGTACTTCCTGCCCAAATCCACGGCTTTTTGCGTCGGATTATCAACATCAATTGAATGAGAAGGGCGTAAAATCCAATTAAATTAGCACACAGTAACAATCCCGCGATCGCTTTCACTTTATCATTGACGGCGACGGGAAACCGCAGTAACCATGGGAACCAGACAATTGCCGTAATCCCTAAATTCACCGCGATCGCGACAGATGAAGGACTCTTTTCACCCCAAAGCCACTCCCACCATGACATCTGCACATTTTTAACCATTGAATTCTGACGTTGGAATTGCCCGTACCTTGACCAATCTAACAAACTTTGTCGTTGCGGCGAAATTGCAAAACTAACCGCTAATAAGACAACCAAGCTAAACAGAGAAATTCCAAACAGACAGCCAAATAGTGCATCTTGGCTAGTTAAAAATTGGCGGGGAAGTGACCAAAATAATCCCAATAGCCAAATTTGAACACTTCCTACTAACGAATAACTCTGTTGTTTACTTAATAGGGTTCCATTGGGATTGCGGAACATACGATTAGTTGCTTGCCAAACCCAGTAGGCGCTAACGCTAATTGTAATTAGTATCCACAATGTTAACTGTAAAGGTGCTTCACCCAGATTCCAAAGAAACCAAGACCAATTTCCTAAATCCCTGTAGGTCAAGTTTTGCCAATCAAAATGCCAATCCAGCACCCCAATAAACAAACTCCCTAACCACGCCCCGATTAGACTAGCTGCTAACCCTTGATAAGACGCTTTAGTTAAAGACGCATTGAGTAATCCTAAACCATAGAACAATCCACAAGTAACCAGGCTTAAAGCATAAAAACTGATAATCCAAGCCAAGGGAACACCTGCGGCAATTCCTGCAACCCAATGTAGAGGAACAGCAAAACTTAATCCCAGGTAAACTAATATCGGCACACCCAGCATTTTCCCCCATAAAATACGCTGACTGGATTGGGGAGTGAGGCGAATAAAATTGAGCGTACCCCGCCGATGTTCTTGCATCCAATCGGAAACCAGCAAGTAGACGCCGATGGAAAATAAAGACAGAGGCAAAATCCAATTGAGTGTTCTGAAAATCATCAGCCAGTCCAATTTCCAGACGAATTCGACACAGCGATTATTAACATAACTCGTACAGTTTTGGCTAGAAAACGATAACAAAATTGACGCTTGAATCATTAAAGACGTTGCCACAACCAGGCATCCATTGCGGAGTTGCAACCGTCCTCGAAGTTCTCGCATCAACTGGGGATTCCAATCACCCAGTCGGTTTATCAGTGTAGAAAACATAGAGAATATCTCCAAATTAACTGTTCGTTCGTAGTTGCGCTTTAGCGCCTAAAACCTTGAGTCCTAACCACAAACGCTGAACTCATACTCTCAAGTTTAACGGGTCTTTTATCAGTTTGTAGTCAGCGATGCGAACGCTTATGGCACTAAAGTGCCTACTACGAACGAAATTTACCTTAATCTAATGACGACTTGAGGAATGTCCTGCTAATAAAGCTTGAGTCGCTGACTCACCTGCTTTGCGTAATTGCCGTGTTAGCTGAAACGTTAAGAGTCCCCAGAGTAGGAATTCGCTAAGGATAGCAAAAGCCATCATTGAGGTAGCCGCATATTCAATTCCTGCCCAAGGAAATGAGGAAAATAGCCATGGAATAGGATTGTCGTGAGTCTCAATTCCCAATACTAACAGCATAATTGGTGGCAAGCTAAGAACAGCCCCAATAGTACCCGTTGCCCACAGCGCCCGCTTAGACGTTTTCATCATTAATATTAGCTGCCCTAGGGTGGCACAAATTAGCGTAATGCAGATGAAGAAAGCGACGGCTAACAAGGCTTTGAGTTTGTCGAATCCTGGCTCATTCCACAATGCAATCCAAACCCAAAAAGGCGTTGTGGCAATCGCTAAATTAATCCCAATGGCAACGATAGCTGGACTCTTTTCTCCCCAAATTAAATCATGAACGATTCTCCACTTTTTGCGAATTGTTCCTTCTTGCTGACGATAACGCGCCCAATCCTGTAGGACTTGGCGGTGAGAGGAAAGTGCTGCAATTAAACCCAGGAATAGCGCAACATTGAAACAGAAAATGATCCACAGATTATCAACGAGTGAATAAGATATATAGATGTCCTGCTTTTCTTGCACAGCAAATCCTAACAGTAAGATTTCCACACAAGCAACTAGCCAATAACTTTGTCGTTTGCTTAGGACAGCCGTATTGGGATTTTGAAAGCGTCGCTTCAGGGCTTGCCAAATCCAACCTGTCCATAAAGCATAATTCAATAGGACAAAACTGACGATACCTAATCCAGTCAACCCCACAGGTATATGGAACCATTGCAGGCTTTCTATTGGCGTACTATAGCCAATAAAGTCAGGACTATAATGTTCTGTTTGATTGTAAAGATAGGGCAGAATGACATCAGGAGAAAATAGTTTCATCCAATCCAATGGATTCTGAGTAATCCAAGTCCACCGATTGAATGCTATCAGCAGAAATAGGAATACAGCGCCACCTCCTAACCAGGATTGGAATCCATTTAACCAAGAACTCATTAACCCAAACAGCAATGCAGCACTGTAGAAGAAGGTACAACCTGCGATTAAAACAGCATAGAAACTGAAAATCTCTACCAGGAGAATTTGGGCAGATAAGCCTAACCACAAATGCAAGGGGATAAGCAAAACTGCTGCTATATAGAGTAAGATAGGAACGCCTAATACTTTTCCCAATAAAATACTCTGAGCCGATTGGGGACTAACGCGAATAAAATTAAGTGTACCGCGACGTTCCTCTCCGGCTAAGTCAGCGATGAGCATATATGTCCCTACAATTAGCAGGATGAACAGGGCAATTACACTCAGCCATCCGAACATTTGTCCGTGTTGATATTGCCACCAAAGCGGAATATCGATAGCATCTTTGGGACATTCATAAATCGGAGCAATTCCTTGAAGATTTGTAATTTGTGTTTTTACGTTCTCTATACTGCCTTTGAGTTGATTAATTTTTGCTAGATCATAGTATTCGGCGCTGCTATAGCGAAAGAATTGGTCTTGAAGTAAGCGATATTGCTCCTGAAGTTGGGATAGTTTGGCTTGATTTCCTAGGTATGTATCACGCAGCTTACAAAATATCTCATTTTTGTCAACGTAGTAGTGACGCTCAGGATCAATCAAGCGAGTAAATTGATTCAATCCATAGAAGAACATGGCTAGATAGCCAAGTACCGATGCGCCAAGTGCGATCGCGAGATTCCGCCCCTTCAGCCTTCCTTTCACTTCCCGCAACAGTTGCGGGTTCCAGTCTCCTAGTTTGTCTATTCCTTTAAGTACCATGAAAACAGTCTCCTAAATTGGTCATTTGTCCTTAGTCTTATGTCATTTGTTATTCGTGAAAAAACCTGGATCGGGGCGGGTTTAGTGACATCGGGGTGATGTCAAAAACGATAATAGTAAAACCCGCCCCTACACATAATTCAAAACGTTCTAAGAGACTTGTTGGTGTCCTAGCTTTAAGAATATAGTTTCTAAGTCCTCTTGGGTACAGTGAAACTCGGTTAACGGAATTCCCGCTTCAACTAGCGATCGCAATAACATCGCACTCTCTTCTGGATTCCCAGTAAAATCAACCCTTATCTGGTTCTTTCCCGAAATTCGCTCGATTTCTTGCACTAAGGGATAATTTTTCAGTTCAGCCGCCAATGCGTCCATATCTCCTAAACTGGAGAGAATAATCTTCTGACGGCTAAGGCGGCGATAAAGTTCGGCTAAAGGCGCACTTTCTACCAAATAGCCGAGTTCCATAATCCCCACTGAGGTACAGAGTTCAGCTAAGTCACTCAAGACATGGGACGAAATCAGAATCGTCATTCCCGCTTCTTGTAACGTTTTAATAATTTCCCGAAACTGCATCCGGGCGATCGGATCTAATCCGGAAACGGGTTCATCCAGTAGCAGCAGAATCGGTTCGTGAATAATCGTTCTCGCTAAACTCAGGCGCTGTTTCATTCCCCGCGATAGGGTAGCAATTAAACTTTTGCGCTTACTGGTAAGCTGTACCAGTTCCAACACTTCCCGCAGGCGTCGAGTACGTCGGGGTTCTCGCAGGCGATAGAGTCGGGAAAAATAGTCCAGATAATCCCAAACTGTTAAATCTTCGTAGACAGGGAAATCATCGGGGAGATAACCAATGCGCTGTTTGAGTTTGGGGTTGCTTTGATCCCGCAAAAAGCGATCGCCATTAATATAAATTTCACCCGTCGTCGGTTCCTCAGCGGCGGCTAACATGCGAATTAGCGTCGTTTTCCCAGCGCCATTGGGACCAATCAATCCATAGACTTCACCAGCGGCGACTTGTAAATCGATATCATTGACGGCGATATGTCGGTCAAATTGCTTCGTCAATCCATGGGTAGAAATGGCTAAGTCTTGACTTAGGTGGGGTGGGGATGGGAGAAATGTTCCTGCTTCCATAGTTGATGCTGATGGGATCTAATGTCTGCCAGTTTAACCTCTTTAAAGCCAAGGTATCTCTCATCCGGTGACACTTATGCAGTTTGGGCGGGGGATTGGGGAACTAGCACCAGAAAAAATTAAAGTTAACGGTTGAGATTAGGGAACAGTAAGAATTTGAGGTTTCTTAATATTTCTTAAATTTACTTCATCGATTGATATCACGCCCAATATAAATAATATCTTGTTCCTCTTCTAATTCGCTCTCAATTCTAGAACAGGAAAATGCCACGAGAATCTTGTCTCCTGTCTTAGTCTGACAAACCACTTTAGTTGTGTTGATGCCATTGCAATAAGAGCCATTTTTCTGTGCCACTAAATTTTTCACCTGAGACTCATCAATAATTAAAGATAAAGATTTGCCGATTAACTCAGAATTGTTATAGCCGAATAAGAAATTAGCTGCTTTGTTGACAATTTTTATAACAGATGACGAATTAGTGACGAATAAAGCATCTCCTATATATTGAATAATTTTATCAAGATATTGACTTGATGCTGCCCAAGCATCTAATAATAAAGTCGTTTCATTTGAGCGTTGAACTAAGGTCTGTTCTAAATTCATCCGCTCAGTGACATCCTCACATAAAATAATGAGTTTATTGCCTGCTTGATAGTCTTCACTGTCATTAATAATATACATATCAAAATAGAGAAGATTACCTCGTCCAGAAAATCGTCCAATTCCTTTTAAATCAAAGTTTAACTGTCGCCCCTGAAGGATATGGCTTAAAATCTCTTCAATTCCTATAAGTTCCGGGAAACTCAGACGCACATCCTTACCGATACTCAAATCCTGAGGACGGTCGGCGAACTGAGCGATTTTATGAGATAGTTCTAAAATATTGAATGACTCATCAACGGCTAAGTATTCAATATGACGAGAAAATAATAATTTTTTGAACAGAGGGTGCATTGGAATTTATATGACCTAGATTAGCTAATCTCTTCAGCTTTATTTTATTCCTAATAATTTTTGACCTCAATAATTACAGCATAAAAGTTATATATAGCAGTTATAGTATTTCCCACTATTAATTATTCTTCATTCATTATTATCCTGCTTTTATTAATCACCGCTGTAGCTGGCTACGTCTCTACCTGATCAGCGTAGAGTTTAACCAAGCTGGAGAAAAGCAAATACCTCCTCGCTTGAATGTGTTTATTGGCTATCTAATTATAATAATTTATTTTACAGCAATAAGAAAATAGGTAGTCATCTTGCCTCTACCCTTCACGTCAATCATGCCTCGTTGCTCAAACTTAAATGTATCCTTTAATTTTTCGTAGATTGCCGCTGTTACTTGGATACGTCCGGGTATACTCTGTGACTCCATGCGGCTGGCAATGTTCACGGTATCTCCCCACAAATCATAACTGAATTTTTTTAGACCAATTACGCCAGCAATTACAGGTCCGGTGTTGATGCCAATTCGCATATTAAACGCCTGTCCCGTCTGGTCACGAAATTGGGCGATCGCGGCTTGCATATCCAGTGCCATTCGGGCGATCGCGTGGGCATGGTTGAGGGGCGATCGCGGCAATCCCCCCACCACCATGTACGCATCCCCAATAGTTTTAATCTTCTCCAATTGATGCTGTTCGCACAGTTCGTCGAAAATCGAAAAGATTTGATTGAGTAAGTTAAGCAGCGTAATCGGAGGCATTGAGGACGACAGTTGAGTAAACCCGACAATATCGGCAAAAAGAACCGAAACTTCAGCAAAATCCTCGGCGATGATCTGATGTTCATGTTTCAATCGATCGACAATCGGTTCAGGTAAAATATTCAGGAGTAGCTGTTCAGATTTTTTCTGCTCTTGTCGCAATGCGGCTTCTGCTTGTTTACGCTTTATAAACTGTCCTAACTGATTACCAATTGTTGCCATAACCTGCATTAGTTCCGGATCTGGGGGTTGCACATCATAGGAATAGAAGGTGATTACACCCAAAATTTGCTCATCGTCTTGAATCGGAAAGCCAAAAGCACTGCGTAATTCAGCAATTGGCAAGATTGGGGATAGAGATTCTGAGGTGATACCGCTAATCCATTCAGGAGAACGACTCGTCCAAATTTGACCCAGTAATCCCCCCTTAGGGGATGCGATTAATGGCTGAGTTATCGACATCGATTCTGGAATCGCACGGCTAACCCAAGTATGTTCGCACCGCAACTGAGGTGTTATCCTATCTATCTCGCGATCGCCTATCACTTCTGAAATCCAAAGTTCACCCAAATCCCACACCAACGTTTCACCAATTGCAGGCAAAATTTTTGGCATCGCCTCCTCGATTGTGCCTGAATCTGATAGAATACGGCTAATGGCATGTTGAGTGGCTATCCGTTTTTGTGTACACTGGCGCTCCGTAATATCTCGACCAATATAAATAAAATGGGGACTACCTTCTGTTTCCATTTGAATCGCTGAACAGGAGAAGGATACCATTATTTTTTCTCCCGTTTTTTTCTGACAGGCAACCTCCCAATTATTGATAGATTTTTGCTCAACACAAAGCTGCTGTTGATGTTCGGTGAGTAAGTCATCAGCTAGAGACAAAATTAGGCGAATAGAGTTGCCAACTAACTCAGATTCGTTATAACCAAATAAATTTTGTGCCGAACGATTAACTGTTTTAATGATTCCCGAAGGCTTCGTCACCAAGAGTGCATCTGCCATAGCTGTAATAATTTGCTCAATATACGCTTTAGATGCTGATAATCGACTCAATAATAAACGGGTTTCATTAGTGGCTTGAACTAAAGTTTGTTCTAAAACCATCCGTTCTGTGACATCTTCTAATAAAATAATTAATTGATTGGGTTTGTCAGGATTAGACGGGTCAAAACCCAAAGGATGTTTAATCACATACAAATCCAAATACAGCGATTCGCCTGTCACTGAACACCGACTAATCCCCTTTAATTCAAAATTATTCTGTCGTTCGTCCAGAATATCAATCAAAATGGTTTCTAACCCAATGAGTTCCGGAAATCCCAGACAGATATTTTGTCCTTGGCGAACTTGATCGAAATCTTCAGCAAATCGCTTGACTCCCGGAGAAGTCTCCAGAATTTTACCGTCCCTATTGATTAATAAATATTCCCTATGGCGTGGTGCTAACAGGGATAAAAGTTTATTTAAAAAGATGCTCATATCAGCTTAGGTTTAGGCTTTCAGCTAAAGCCACATTATTCGGTGCAGACGTCTAGGGTGGCAAATCTGTGAATTTGCTCCATGTTTTCACCTTTGACAGCTCCTCGATATTTTTCGTACTATCAACTCTAGCCTATAGTAATGTATTTCATCGTTATACATAATGCGATTTTGTCATACAGTCGATGAAATCTTCTTCATTCAACCATTTGCTGAGCTAGGGTAAAAAAAATATCGTCAACATTTTTACCTGTTTTCGCTGATGTGGGATAGACAGCAGTGATTTTATTTGGATAATTCAATTGACATTTTTCTAGCAAATCTTGCTGTTGTTTTTCCGAAAGAAGATCCGCTTTATTTAACGCAACGATACCAAATCCTTTGGGATTGACGGATAAAAACGCCTGTAAGTGATCTGAAATATGATCAATCGTGACTTGGCGACTGACATCAGCTACGATTACCGCACTGGTTGCGCCTTGTAGGTACATCGGCGTCACCGTTTTAAATTTAGTATTTCCCTCCAAATCCCAGATTAGCATTTGTACCTGGAGCGCCTTTTTTGGCGTCTTGGCTTGCAGATCAACCGTTTTTCGGGAAATCTTTACCCCCACAGTGGACAAATACTTATCACTAAACTGTCGTTCTACAAAGCGACGAATTAAGCTGGTTTTACCGACACTAAAATCACCCAGCATACATATTTTTTTAGAGATCAGAGAAGTCATCCTTGTTGTGTAACTCCAATTGATAGGGAATAGAGTATAGTATATTTAGAGTTAATCTAAAATTATTGGTTATTTGTGTTTATTATCACTGACGAATGACCAATGATGGGCGATTAATTATCCAGATATGATCCCCCAAGAAGGGCGAATTAAGTTAAGTAAAACCCGCCCTTACAACAATGTAAAGACGCGCCATGGCGCGTCTCTTAAATGCTGCCATAAACCGGAACAGCCGCACCGCTTACATCCTGCGCCGCGTCTGAGGCTAAAAAACAAATCACCTGGGCGATAGATTGGGGTTTCACCCACTGAATGGCATTTTCTTCCCCCATGGCTTGACGATTGGTTGGTGTGTCAATCACACTAGGGAGTACACTATTGGCAGTGATATTTGTGTCTTTGGTTTCATCCGCGATCGCTTGAGTCAGGGCGACAACGCCAGCTTTTGCCGCACAGTAGGCGGCTAACTGTCCCCCCGGTTGCACAGCACCCCGCGATCCTACGGTAATAATGCGCCCATAATTCTGGGGAAGCATTTTCGCCAAACTGTGCTTGCACACCAAAAAGGTAGTATTTAAGTTCAGGTCAAAATCGTTTTTCCAGGCTTCATAACTGTATTCGTGGGTTTTTCCCATGGAAAAGCCACCCACTAAATGGATTAGTACATCCACCCCTTCCATATCGTCGATCATCTTGCTGACATTCGCCTCATCAGTGAGATCGCTAGGGACAAAGCTAATCCGGGCAAAATCCGCCGGGGATAGGATTTGTTTGAGGCGTTCTACATCTTGAGGATTGCGATAAGGAATGGTTACCGTTTTGGGTGCAGAGGCTAATACGGCTGGAGTCACCCCTATTCCTAGTCCACCAGTACCGCCAGTGAGTAAAACGTGTTTGCCTTTCATGAGTGGGTATCTTCCTTTCCCAAAATACCGCGATTTGAGCAGCGATTAAGCTGCCCTTACTCTATTCAAGCACGAATTGGCTTCACCTAATCGGGTGGATGTCTAGGATAGGCGGCGCAAACAACAGGGGTTTGGTCACCAAACCCCTCCGAGTCCACTTCTAAGACTGCTGTTCCAGTTCCGATTTCATCCGCTCTAACGTCATTTGCATTTGATCAAACATTTGCTGAGGCGTGATGCCAAACTGACCAAGTTGTGTATTAAGCTGCTCAACTGTCATCTGAGCCATAAAATCCTCGGATAACTCGAAGCGCTTCATAAAAATTCGATAGCGCTCCATCATCGCTTCCATCTGATCAATGAAAATTTTCTTCCCTTCTCGGTCAAATTTACCGTAGCTGCCTCCCAATTGGACAAGGGACTGATAATCTTCAAACAGTTGTTTAGCTTCTTGTTGGACTATATCTGAATCAAAAAACCCCATAGCTCTTACCCGATCAACCGAGTGGGTTGTACTGCCGTTTCCAGTCATATTCTAGTGCAGTGTTGCACTTAGAGGAAACTTCGGTTATCCGTATTGGGGATACAAGGGAGTAGGGGTGTGGGCGTGCGGGGTGCAGGGGGGAGAGGAAATGAAATTAGAGATTCCTGCCAGTAGTATTGAGCAGCATCTCTCTATCATGAAAGTATGGCGTTCCTCTTTCTTGATTGATAACGGTGTCCTTTCGTCTGGTGTTTGAACCACTATGTTAAGCAAGCCGAAAAGTCGAAAAGTTGCTTCCTTACTGGCATTTAGTGGGGTAGTGATACCTTTTTCTGGACTGCACAAGTTTTATCTGGGGCAACCTTGGTGGGGAGTTTTGTATTTGTTGCTGTCCTGGACACCGATTCCCAGAGTGGCGAGTGCCATTGAAGGGGTATGGTATTTGTTGCAAAATTCGGAACAATTCGACCAAAATTTTAATGGCGATTTGATCCCAACTGGGACATCAGTGTCCAGTCAAACCCCAGAGGTTGAGCCGGCGCAAGTGGGTGCGATCGCGGATGCACTGCGACAACTGGATAAGCTGCGTCAGGAGGGATTGATGTCAGAATATGAGTTTGAGCAAAAGCGTCGCCAACTACTGGATCGTATCGCGTGAAAAGAAGATGGCATTGTTTGACTGGCTGTTATCGACGGATCGATTAAACCCAACCTGGCGCTCAATCCAAGCCCGGATTCAGAGCGATCCCTACTATCGGCTGCAATCGGCGCAAGAAATAGAGGTGGCGGTGGCGCTGGGGATGAGAATTGATGTCAATCAAGCGACGGTGGATGACTGGCTGAGATTACCAGGGATATCCATCCATCAAGCGCGATCGCTGGTGGAATTGGCAAATAGTGGGGTACAGTTTTGCTGTTTGGAGGATATTGCGGCGGCGTTAAGTATCCCTGTGGCGCGGTTACAGCCGTTACAACCCATTCTCAGCTTTTGTTACTATGACGCTGAAAGTCCAGCCACCCCCATACCGATTCCGGCGAATATGGCATCCGTGGAACAACTGAGCCGAATTCCTGGGGTTGACTTGTTTTTAGCCAGAGCGATCGCCCAAAATCGGCAAGAGATGGGCAATTATCGTAACTTAGCCGACTTCCAGCGACGCCTTGCCCTTCCCCCAGACCTGATATCTGAGATAATGTACTATCTGCGGTTTTGATGGGAAAAAGCCAATGCCCTGGTTCGTCAAGATAGAAGAAGGCATCGTCGATAAACCTACGTTTGATCAATATGTTCCAGCTCATAAAGCCTACGTCCAAGACTTGATTGCCAAAGGACATCAAGCCAAAACAGGTTACTGGGCGGAGAAAGGAGGAGGAATGCTCCTGTTTGAGGCGAGTTCCAAACAAGAAGCACAAGCGATCGTCGAGGGAGATCCGTTGGTGGCAAATCACTGTGTCAAATACCAACTTCACGAATGGTGCATCATTGCCGAATGAAAAAATAGCCGAATGAAAAAATATCTCCGTGAACTGATCAATGGGGTTCAAAGCTGTTATACTGGTAAATGACTCGGATTCATGCAATCCCAACGCTCAAACCTTGTCAGAACCGGAAGGTAGCAGCAATACGAGATGCTTGGGATAGGCGTGAACTCCGGGTCTTCTCGTATCTAGCGCTACAGTGACGCATTATTTTTCATCAGTACTCTTTTCCCTATCTTCTTCATCTCCCCCATCCCTTGCCGTATTCCGTTGAATCCTGACACTTAGCCAGAAACAAGGCAGAGGACGAATCTCGCTATACTGCCAAATGATACCTTTGTTTATTGGTTTAAGTTTCCTGGAGGCAGATCTATGACATCTTATGCAACCTCTTCTGCCAAAGCCGAGATGAGTGAACTCCGGCGTCTAAAAACCTTACTCCCCCCAGAATTGCAAAGCTGGGTCATGGTGGAAGGAACGACTGAGGTCAATCCCCCATTGTTACGCACCGAAGAAATTGGTAGCGATGAGGTGGAGGTGCAAATTGACTTAGTGAAATGGGAGCAGTTTGCCCTTGACCAACGTAATCTCCTATTTTGGCACGAAGTTGCCCGAATTCAGAATGACACGATCCCCAAAGAAGGATGGGAAATGGCAGCCCTAGCCATTGGCTTGGGAGGCGCTGTTGGGGAACTTTGGGTACAAGATGGATTGCTACTGCTGTTGGCACTCGCCCTCTGTGGTGTTTCTGGATGGAGACTCTATCAGAAAAACAACAGCGAGAAAACTCTCAAGGCAGAAATTGAGGCAGATGAAAAAGCGATCGCTCTGGCTACTCGCTTTGGTTACACTCTCCCCAACGCCTACAAGAGTCTAGGCAGTGCCTTAAAAACCTTAGTTGAAGTTACACCCGGTCGCCGTCAACGTCGTCGCTACGAAGCCCGCCTAGCCGCATTGAAAAAAAGTGCTGCTAAAGCCAAAGCCGAAGCGAAAAGCAAACGGGAATCTAGAGCCTAAAGCTGACCGATCATCTTATGGGTTTGGGGGATGACGCGCACTGATTTGAGAGGGCGCTTCATCAACGCTTGCCATTCTAAAACTTGAGTCGGCGTTGGCGGGATCATTGGCGCATGATGGGGTTTAGCTAGGGGCGTTACAGGTTGTAAAAACACGGGAATACTGGGGTTACACGCTGCAACTAATTCGGCGGCTAACTCCAGTTCGGCTGTGTTCGTTGTTTGGGCAATAATCAGCTTGACAAAAACCTCAATATCTGCATCCAGACAAAGTTGTAGAAACTGACGATGAGCGTGCCAGCACTCTTCCCCACTTACACTCGGCAATTTCATATCCATGCCGATACTATTTAAATAGGGTAGAATCTGGGCTAGTTGCTCCGGACGATGCCCCCCGGTTTCCAAATAGATGGGTAACCCGGTTCGATGTCGTACCACGGGTAAAAACTCTCTCAAAAAGGAAGCCTGCAACAGGGGTTCGCCACCTGTTACGCTAATACTTTCATGGAGTCCTGGATAATTTTGCCGCTCAACCCATGCCAATAACTGATCAAAGGTTACAGGATTAGGATGAGTTTCAAAATCCCGATGTCCAGGGGTTTGCTCCACGGAAGCTAAATTTGGAACTGCCCAGGTATTCTGACTATCACAAAAATGGCAGCGCAAATCACACAGAGCCAAACGGATGAATAATTGACGGGTACCAACATTGAGTCCTTCACCTTGAATGGCAGAAAACAGTTCAATGAGCCGTGCGGTGAGTCCAGTCTTAGCTGACATTTTTTTACATTGGATCGGTAAATTCAAGTGAGTTTTCGGTTAAGTTAGCAATTGTACGACACAATATTGGTCAGAAACACAGGTGAATACCAACAATACAGGTCGTTATGGGTGACTCAATGTCAGAAGCGGATTTTAAAGTAATACTATTGCATGAAACTCCCGTCATGCAACTTCCGGCTCGCCTGAGTGTGCTTGAAGCTGTGGCTTTCAAAGAAACCTTCCAGCAAATTTTGCAGAACCACCCCCTGCCGCCAAAAATTATTTTAGACTTTCGTCAAACAACCTTTATCGATAGCTGTGGGATTGGGGCGTTGGTGAATAATTACAAAAATGCGACCAGTAAGGATATTGAACTGGTACTTACCAATGTTGGCACTCCGGTGATGATGATTTTGAGAATGACGAACCTCGATCAAATTCTCACAGTGGAACTGCTTTCTGAATCAAGTCAGCCACCAGCATTACCACCCACTCACCCTTCCACCCGCTCTGGGATCAAACGCGGACTCGATATTATCGGCGCAATTGTTGGCTTAGGAATTACCGCACTGCTGTTTATTCCCATTGCTATTGCCATCAAACTTGATTCACGAGGTCCTATCTTCTTCAGTCAGATCCGTAAGGGGTGGATGGGCAAAGAATTTCGGATTTGGAAGTTCCGCTCTATGTATGTCGGTAGTCAAGATATTAGTAAGGGTAAAATTCGAGTTAAACCGTTGGATGAAAATGCCCCTGATCCCAGAGTGACACGAGTCGGTCGGTTTTTACGGAAAAGTAGCCTTGATGAACTGCCTCAATTTGTCAATGTCCTGAAAGGGGACATGAGTTTGGTGGGAACTCGACCCCCGACACCGGATGAAGTAGATTACTACGATGTCCCCGAATGGCAGCGTTTAGATGTCAAACCGGGTATGACAGGAGAGTGGCAGGTCAATGGGCGAAATCAAATCCATGAGTTTAAGGACATCATTGACTTAGATTTACGCTACCAGCATCACTGGAGCTTGATGTATGATGTCAAATTAATTATTAAAACAATTTTAGTGGTTTTTTCTAAAAATAGTGGCGCGGCTTAAAAAAATAAAAAAATATGGGACTGGCTTTCGATTAATGCACCATGACAAACCCCTTAAACAATCGCATCTCAAGGTAGCCACAGACATAAATGCTGTTGCGAAAATTCTCGCCTGGTTTGATAGGTTAGCTTTGCGCCAATTTCCTGACCAATTTTGCGGGGATTGTAAAGTGGCTCTAGACGAAGCCTTCGCCAACGCGGTTCACCACGCTCATCGCCACTTACCTCAAACCACACCGATTGAGCTGGAGCTGAAGATATTTGCTGACCGCTTAGAGATACGGATTTGGGATCATGGACAACCGTTCGATTTACAGGCTAAGTTGGACGCTTTACACCAAAAAGGCTGTAACCTTCTAGAGGAAACAGGCAGAGGATTAATTTTGATGGAGCAATTCACGGATGAACTATATTATCAACGCTTATCTGATCAGCGCAATTGTTTGTTTATGGGAAAACGACTCGTACCAGTGAGCCATTGAATGCCGTAAGCCATTGAAGGAATGTGTGAAACCCGTGAATTTATCCAGCCTCTAGGCTGATTGCAGTTACTCTTACGATGCGGCATTCTGATAAAGGCAACTACAATAGGTAGATCCTACAATAATGGTGTTTCCTTAGCAATTGAGCCGTGCAATGTCCTTGAACATAAGCCTAGACATCCTGATTGATAGGCACTCGGCTAGTTTGGCGAAAAAATTAGCCCCAACTGGGTAAGTCCCACTTGCTTTCCTAAAATTTATGAGAATTCTGATTTATTCCTACAACTATTTTCCCGAACCCATTGGCATTGCCCCACTGATGACCGAACTCGCTGAGGGGTTAGTGAAACGAGGACATCAGGTTCGGGTGGTTACGGGTATGCCTTGGTATCCTCAAAAAGAAGTCTATAAAGACTACCAAGGCAAATTATACTGCACCGAGGTGATCAACGGCGTGGCGATTCAACGCAGTTATGTCTGGATTCGCCCTGAACCCAGTTTAATCGACCGATTATTATTGGAAGTTAGCTTTGTGGCGACGAGTTTTGTCCATGCTTTAAAGGGTAAGCGCCCCGACATCATTTTCTTGACAGCACCACCACTACCCGTTGCCGTACCCGCAGCACTCCTAGGATGGCTACACCGGGTTCCAGTGGTTCTCAATCTTCAGGATATTTTACCCGATGCGGCTGTACACCTGAAAATTCTGACCAATACCAAGCTGATTCGCATCTTTTCCATTTTGGAAAAATTTGCCTACCGGACAGCGACCAAAATTAGTGTTATTGCTGATGGGTTTATTAAAAACTTGCAGAATAAGGGAGTCAGTGAAAGCAAAATTGAGCTGATTCCGAATTGGGTGAATGTTGATTTCATCAAACCTTTACCTAAAGAACCAAATGCATTCCGTCAGGAGCATGGACTCAACGGCAAGTTTGTGGTCATGTACTCCGGGAATATAGCGCTAAGTCAAGGCATAGAAACCGTTATCCAGGCTTCGATTCGCCTGCGCCACGTTCCCGAAATTGTCATTGTTATTGTGGGAGAAGAAAAAGCTTTAGAACGATTGCAGCAAGAAGAAGCGAGGGCGCTGGTAGAATGGCAAATTGAGATCCAAAAGAAAGCGCGATCGCAGGTGAAAGCAGAAGCTAAAGCCTTGCAACAATTACAGCTATACAAACAAACCTGTAAAGCCACTAACGTACTCCTGCTACCATTTCAACCTCGCGAAAAACTCCCGGAAATGCTAGCCGCCGCCGATGTGGGCTTGGTCTTGCAAAAGCACAACGTTATTGACTTTAATATGCCCTCAAAAATTCCGGTTTTGATGGCAAGCGGTCGTGCCATGATCGCCTCGGTGCCAGCCGAAGGGACAGCCGCCAGTGCCATTCAAAGAAGTGGCGGTGGTATTATCGTCAAACCCGAAGATCCCAAAAATTTAGCCGCCGAAATTTTGGATCTCTATCTCCATCCGGAAAAAGTCAAAGCTTTGGGTGACAAAGGCAGAAAGTATGCCGAAGAAAATTATGCGTTTGACCGAGCGCTTGATCGCTATGAACAACTCTTTGCTTCCCTTCAGAAGCGTTGAGGTGACACAGAAGATAAAATGGATTCAATACCTATAGTATAGAGTCAATCTTAGCCTTGAGGAGTTGGGTGACCGAATGCGGGATCAGGTTTTAACCTGGCTAAACGATAATGTTCCGACAGCCCGGATGCAGCACATCCTGAGGGTTGAGCAGATGTCTATGGAATTAGCTCGACATTATCATTTAAATGTGGAGCAAGCCGCTCAAGCCGGATTGATGCATGATCTGGCTAAATACTTTAAGCCAGAGCGACTCTTGCGAATGGCTAAGGAGGGAGGTATCGATATAGATCCAATCTGTGCAGCGACTCCCCATCTGTTACATGCTGATGTCAGTGCTATCGTGGCTAAAGAGCAGTTCGCTATCCAAGAGGACGTTGTACTCAATGCGATCGCGCTGCACACGTTAGGAAATCCAGGAATGAGTGAGATGAGCTGCGTTGTGTTTTTAGCCGATAGTCTAGAACCAGGTCGTGGTGATACACCGGAGTTGGAGAATTTGCGAAAAATTGCTCGCGTCGATCTGCACAAAGCCGTTTGGCTAACCTGTGACTACTGTGTCAAACACCTGCTCAATACCCGTCGCCTGATTCACCCCCGCATGATCTTAACTCGGAACTGGGCGGTGCAACGCTTTAGCCAAAAACCAGAATTGACTCAGTAGGTCAATGGACATAAACCGAAAAATGTTACGTTTTATAAAAAATTATCAAACTCTAACAAATGACAAATGACAAAGGACAAATGACAAATGACCAATTTCAACGCTCATCTACCTTATTTGTCAATGAAAACCAAGACCAAAAAGCTAGACCCGATCTGGCATTAACCATTGCCCAAGCTGCAGATGATCGCAAAGGTGAAAATATCGTCATCCTCCGCGTGGCAGATGTTTCCTATATTGCTGATTATTTTGTGATTGTAACAGGCTTTTCGCGGGTACAGGTGAGGGCGATTTCTCAGTCGATTGAAGATCAAGTGGAAACGACTTGGCAACGGCGTCCTCTACGAACCGAAGGACAAGCCGATGGAAGCTGGCTGCTTCAGGATTACGGTGAAGTGATTGTTCACATTATGCTGCCTCATGAACGGGAGTTCTATAATCTAGAAGCATTTTGGGGTCACGCCGAACATGTTGAATTCAATTCGCAACAATCCTAACCTGAACAAATACTATGAGGGAATCGTCCGTTTCTTTCTGTCCCGTACCGACAGAACAACAACCGATTCATGAGTACCAACAATTAAAAGACTCTTGGTTTTTCCGTTGGGCGAAGCTAGAATTGAGAAATTATGGACTCAAGCTGGCTTGGGTTTGGGGCTTAAGCTGGTTAATAGCCGGTCCAGTCGCCGCCGCTAGTTTTGCGCCGCACCAGCATCTGGTACAGTTTATTTTGGCGGGTGGCGCAGGTGCTGGCATGTTTTTGATATTGGTGTTACTGCGACTGTACTTAGGTTGGTCTTACGTGTGCGATCGCTTATCGACCGAAACCATCGGCTATGAAGAGTCCGGCTGGTATGATGGTCAAACCTGGACGAAGCCACCAGAAGTCCTGAGTCGCGATCGCCTGATCGTCTCCTATCAAGTTCAGCCCATTCTGCAACGCCTGCAACGAACATTGGGCATTATCGCTATTCTTATCATCAGTGGTAGCTTGCTATGGAATCTTTCTTGATAATTTATGGTTTGGTTTTTCCTCAAAACGATTAAGTTGGTTGGTGGAAATAAACCCAACACTATTAATTTCTGCCAATATTCCCTAAACTCTTACAAATGACCAATGACCAATGACCAATGACGAATAACGAATGACAAGGGTAAAACGTAATCAAGCACCAGCGATCGAAGTCCGTTTACTCCGGGAAGGCATAGCCGAGTCCATCCACCACGCTCAAGCTGTCCTCTGTGACGAGCGAGGGCGTGTCCTATCTGTAGCGGGCAATTCAGAAACATCAACCTTTATTCGTTCGGCACTCAAACCGTTTCAGGCTCTGGCAGTTACTACAACGGGAACCCTGGAACGATATAATCTTAACGACCGGGATTTGGCAATTATTTGTAGTTCCCACCAAGGTCATCTGGAACAGGTTCGTCAGGTTTTTAAGATTCTTTGGCGCTGCGATGTTGACCCATCAGCCTTGCAATGTCCTATTCCTCCGGGCAAGCAAAGTGCCTTAGAATACAACTGCTCTGGCAAACATGCAGGTATGCTTGCTGTCTGCCGCCAACGCAATTGGTCTATTGATAGTTATTTACAGTACAATCACCCCGTTCAACGACTCGTTTTGAGCAAAGTCGCGGAATTGATGCGGATGCCACCAGAAGAGTTGATTTTGGCACACGATGACTGTGGGGCACCGACGTATTTTTTGCAACTCGCTCAAATCGCCACCCTCTTTGCTCAACTCGCTTCTGGTGACAATTTGGCAATGGAGCGAATTGTTCGGGCAATGACCCATCATCCTACCTTAGTGGCAGGAGAAGGAGTATTTGATACGGAATTAATGCGATTGACTCAAGGTGAACTGGTGAGTAAAGCTGGATCAGAAGGGGTTCAATGTATCGGTCGTGTGGGTGAAGGACTGGGTATGACAATTAAAGTCATGGATGGAGCCAAACGCGCTAAATATGCGGTAGCGATTCAGCTTTTGAAGCAAATGGGTTGGATTAGTCCCGCCGTGGCGGAAAGTTTGGCGGAAACCTTTATGCATTTCGGTGAGTTCAAGCGTTTAGAGGTGATTGGCGAACTCTCGATGAGTTTTTGAAGTCATTTTTCTTATGTCCTTGGTCATTTGTCTTATGTCCTTTGTTGGTACTACCCCACCTAGACTTTTTTTGCTTGGAGTTGCCACATTTAGTAAATAGGTGTTATGCTGTTTAGAGCGACGCGGGATAGAGCAGTCTGGTAGCTCGTCGGGCTCATAACCCGAAGGTCGGTGGTTCAAATCCGCCTCCCGCCACCAAATATAAAGGTAAGCCCTGTAAACGATTGAGTCTACAGGGTTATATTGTATATATTTTGGGCGGTTGATAGCTCCTAAGTTCACAGCTAGATCAGGGCGCACGTCGGTGCTATCCTACCGTGTTTCAGGCGATCACAATTATCGGGGCTATCTGGGAAAAGGGAAGACGCGATCGCACGCTGGGAGACTATCACCTTTGATTCGGGTGTAGGGGCGACCCACTTGCATTAATTAACAACGGTGTCCGCTTAATTTGATCGGGTCGCCCTTTATTCAATTGGCGGTGTCAAACGGTGTTTTTTGAGCGTTATGTGCTTTCCTGGATAGGCTTCCATCGCACTTTGGTGGGGAACGCTTCTATTCCTGGTGAGATGGTGTATCTGGGGAAAGGGGAAGGCGCGATCTGCTGTAGGCTCTACTCGCTTCGCGATCGCACGCTGGGGATAGAGAAAGTGCGATCGCGTGGAAGCCCAGGTATTTGTAGGGACGGGCGCGAGCCGTTTAATTTTGATGTTTGTGATAACTTTTCAACAAAACCCGCCCTGACTCAAAATGGAGGTGTGTTTTAGGCGATCGCGCTTTTGATCAGGGATTGGCGCTAACCGGGAGAGGGAGGGCGATCGCACCCTGGGAGACTATCACCTTTGATTCGGGTGTAGGGGCGACCCGCACCGCATTAATTAACAACGGTGTCCGCTTAATTTGATCGGGTCGCCCTTTATTCAATTCCCGGTGTCAAACGGTGTTTTTTGATCGGTTATATACGTTATTTATACAGTTTCACAAGTCCCTTTCTTACGGCATTTTGAAATACAGTTGGTACATGAAGCCGACCACTATTAGCAGGAGATTTAGGATTCAAAGGATTAAACATATTAACGTATGCTCGATTGTTATGCACTTCTACATGGGTGTGAGATCCGTAACTTGCACCTGTGTTACCTTCTTTTCCAATTAAAGAACCTGCTGCAATAGTTTTACCTTGTAAATTCTCATTAATTGAACCTTCGGCTAAATGCCAATAGATGAATGTTTGGTTAAGCTCTTTATTGTAGATAGCAACCGTTCCATTGTATCCCCAATACTTAGAACTAACTTCTTTTCCATTCTTGGCTTCAATTACTTCACCGCCAACTAAGGCATAAATTCCCGGATTACTATCTCCGTCTATCGAATCAACTGCCTCACGAATAATGTGATCGTGATTGTGGCTGTTAGACCCCAATCTATTGTTGATATTGTCTTGATACAGTGCATTCAAGTAGTCAGCATTTGTGTAAATGTAATTTGGATTAGGATCAGTACCACCAGTATTGCGCTTCACCTCCGCATTTAAGACCAAGTGATAGTTTCCACTATCACCAGATTGAGCCTTGACCCGAACATAGTATGTGCTGTTTGCTTTCAACTCATATTCGTCATAAGTTGACTTCCGATTCCGAGAATTAACTTTCTTCAACTCCTTGCCATTCTTGTCATACAAAATTAACTCAACATCTCCCTCCAGAGGTAAACTACCATTACCACTTGGATGACGAACGGCAAATTGTAAGAGTCGAGGATCGGAGCCAGTGGAAAATTTGTAGTAATCCAGCTCACCAGTCGGTACTCCGACGTGATCATTCACTGTAACTCGTTTTCCTCCAATTTGCCCCAGATTCCGAGCATCAGATCGAGTCTGCCCTGCTTGATCTAAGTTATGAACAAAGGTGTAAGAAGATGAAGACATTGATGGCTTAGGAGTCATCACGACGCGATACTTACCAGGTCGAAGAGAATCATAGCGAAATACACTGTTACCAGTGCTATTTGGATTGACAGCAACCCATTGCCCATTCTGTTGTAGGTAAATTTTAGAGGTGTAGTGAATGGAGTCAATTGTCTTACCATTGACATCTCGCACTGCTGTGTGTAGGGTGCGATCTGTCGCATTACTATCAACCCGGAAATTATACTCAATTTGACCCGTCAAACCCTTAAACTCATGCCGCCCAGATTGCGCCCAGATTTCTTCAAAGTTTAAGACCAGATCGTAGTTTGTTCGAGAACCATTCCTTGCGGTGACTTCAATATAGTATTTGCTATTATGTTTCAGGTTCTCGGCTGCGAATGTAGGCTTGCGGTTGACAGAATCAACTGACAATACCTCCTTACCATTAGCATCCAACAACCGCATCTTAATGTCACCATCTAACGACCGATTCTTTGTTTCTTGATTCAAATCACTGTATAAACTACGAACCGCAAACTGCAAGACTGGCTGAAAGTTGCTAGTGGTAAAGGCATATAAGTCCTTATCACCAACGGGCAGACCCACATGATCACTCACAATAATGCGCTTACCATCAATTTTTCCATACTCTCGGTTCAAGTTGCGGGCTTTTGCCAAGCTATCCCCAGCTTGATCCAAATTCACAATCATCTCATAAGGAATATCCGCTTTTTCATGTTCAACGTCCACTTTTATTAGATATTTTCCAGCCGATAAATCCTGTAAACTTGCATAATTGTCATCAGGATTAACGCCAGTCAGGGGAATTTGTTGCAGCTGACCATTACCGAGGTCACGATAGACTGTAGTGCGTAAGTCTGGGTGAGCCAGTCCTGTATTCCGCGCCGCCAAATTAATAACATTTTTACTACCCTTTAAATTCACCCAGTATTCACTACTTCCCTGCATATTAGGATAGGTGTGACGACCATCCAGAGCATCAATAATATTGGTTGTGGGGGTTGGCTGCCAAATTGGAGAAATGGTTTCAGGTAGGTCAATGTTAGGGAGTTGATGCCCTGTCCCAGTGAAGTAAGGAATTGCTTTCTGACCATTCCAAATAATATGACCATTCTTAAAAGTTTGATTAAGGAATCCATTACCTAAATCAACAGGCTCACTAATGGGTTGTCCCAATTTAACTTTATTGGCTTTATAAACATCGTCAATTGCTTTTTGAGCAACACTACTTAAAGAATCAGTAGGAGATTGTGCTGATCCTGATGAATTGATAGGAACGACTAAATCATCACTCCAGTGTTTGCCATCGAAAGCAGAAATAACAATTGACTGTTCTTTATCTGGCTCACTTCCAGCAACAAACTGCAAATCTTTAAGTTGACTAGCGTTGATGTACAGGGTTCGAGGTTGTTTCACACCATTCAAGGTGAAATAGCCACTTTTACTACCAGAATCTCGGTTATGGAAGTAGTAACTTTGCATATCATCGCCGTCAGGATCTTGGACGCTGAAGAGGCTTGATCCAGCAACAGTAGCACCAGGGGATAACGTAACCTTGTTGATGCTAATCATGGGTAAACGGTTAGTAGCTGCGGAGCCATTAATAGGAAGTGGATTGGCTACAAAATTACTGTATTGACTCCAGTGCTTACCATCAAAAGCCCGAATAGCAAGAGTTTCAGTCTTTCCCGCTTCGCTACTCGCCACAAATTGCATATCTTTCAACTGGCTCGCATTCACATAAATTGAGCCAGATTGCTTTACACCATTAAGCGTGATGTAGCCACTGTTATCACCATGATTTCGGTCGTAGATGTGATAGATCTGCATAGCGTCGCCATCAGCATCATTGACACTAAATAGGGTAGACAGTGGTACAGTTTCTTCTGGCTTAAATGCGCGATTATGTACAATAATTTCGGGTTGCTTATTTTCCTGGATAGAGCCATTAATGGTCTGAGGATTGACGACAGCATTAATCGCTGAACTCCAGACCTTGCCATCAGAAGCCCGAATTGAAAACGTCTGAGTCTTTCCTAGTTCGCTACCGCTCACGAATTGCAAATCCTTGAGTTGGTCTGCATTGATAGTAAAAGAGACACCAGTCTTAACCCCATTTAGAGTGAAGTAGCCACTACCGGGCATTTGATCAGATGAATAAAATTTGTATTGCAGAATAGGATTACCATCTTGATGCGTCACTGAGAAGAAGTTGGCAGCAGAGATGACTTCATTCGGCGAGGCATGAAGATTATGCACGGTAAGAGTGGGAGCGCTACTATTGACAGCGCGATCGCCCGCAGTAAAGACCCCTTCACCACTCCAAGTTTCAGGAATCAAAGTCGAAGATACATCATGTTCTTCCCCAGAAGTTGCCTTAGCCAAGTGAACCGCCGCCGCTATATTCAACAAGCCAGCACCTGTCTCAGCATCATGACTCGTACTGCCCAAATCTGTGGCTGTATTCTTAATAATCTCAACCACCTGGCGGTAACTCAACTCAGGATTCGCCGCCCAAACCTGGGACACCGCCCCCGTCACCTTCGCCGTGGCTACGGAAGTCCCCGCCATACCGCTGGTTCCTTCCCCAGTCAAGGACAACTGGGGATTATCCACAGTTCCGCCATAAGCCATTACATCCAACCCATGACCATAACTGGAATAATCCGTGCGGTCAGCCCCCTTCCAAACCGACGTTTCGGGGTCAAACTGTTCCGCCGCCCCCACAGTCAGGATATTGTCAAACTCCTGAGAAGCCTGTCCTAATACCGACATCACATCCCCATCATTGCCAGCCGCCACCACTAACATGACATTATTCTGACGGGCATACTCAATCGCCGCCCGTTCCATTGGGGTAAACTCATAACGAGTCAATACCTCCCCATTGGCATCAATTTGGGTTAAATCTAAACTCAGGTTCACCACAGCATTGGGTTGACCCGATTCTTGCGCCGCATCAACAAATTCGACTAATGATTCTGCCCACTTGCCAGAACCAACAGCACGCCCAACCCAAATCGGCGCATCATCATTAATCCCTTCAACGCCAATATCATTATCTTGAGTCGCCCCAATAATTCCTAACACATGGGTGCCATGTTCATTCCCCTCACCAGCTTCCATCAGAGGGTTATTATCGCCATCAATGCGGTCTTGTCCTAAACTGATTCGGCTATAGTCAATATCAGGATTATTGTCACTGAAACCTGTATCAATAATGCCGACTAACGGCTGATTTTCTGGAGGAAACTCATTCTGGACAGGTTCAGCCAGTTCAGAATCTGTTATCGGTTCGGTGACTATTTCACTATTGTTAACAGGTTCATCGATAACAACATCGGTTGATTCTTCAGTTGTCGGTTCGGTAACAATTTCACTCTCATCGACTACAATCTCATCGGTTGGGGATTCTCCGACAAATTCATCCGTTAATAGTCCGCCATCATCAGGCGTATCCGGCGTAATGTAAGGTTCGGTATAATCAATCAACGCTTGACCCAAATCCGTCTCCCGCCAATCCTTTCCAGAATCAATCACCTCATCCATCAACGCGGCTTCACCCGTCGCCCCGCGCACTTGGAAAATAACATCGTTATAATCCCCATCCGACTTCGTATCCACCCGCAAATCTTCCATCACAAAGGTACTTCCATCCCCGGTGACATCGGCAATTTGCCCCACATGAAATGCATCATCTGGATTCGCCGTCGCCATAGAAAATAGGGGACGCGCCGCCCCTCCCACATCGGGATTATCAAACACCCGCATCGGGATTATCAAACACCCGTTGCACTGTATTATTGGGAACCAGCATAAAGCCAAACTCATCCCCTGGACGCATTTGGACTGTTTGAACTCCCAAATACTCTCCAGAATTGCGGTCACTTTCTCCTAATTCACCAACGAATCGCGCCCCTTCCGTTTGGTCACTAATCACAATATGACCTAACTCGGAATCACTCAACCCACGAGACGCCGCTTCCTGAATAAACGCCTCCGAACCCGGTTCAAACTCCTCCATCCCCTCTAAACTAAAGACAGCGAGTTCACCTTCATATCCCCCACCATCAAAGAGGAAATCAACACTAACGTCCCCAGTTTGTCCAACCGTAAACACGCCGGATTCAAATGTCACACTAGAACTGTCTAACCCAGTTAACGGCGATTCATTTAACGGCGTTTCTTCCGTCAGCGCTTCATCAGTGGCTTCACTTTCCGCCACGTCATCCAGT
>NZ_JAVKEA010000059.1:0-186186 GCF_040221695.1 Coleofasciculus sp. E2-BRE-01
CAAGGCTCTTTTAATTTCTTTTGTCTCTTTTGTCTGATTGATAAAATTAGCCAATTCATCTATAATGTTCATCTTTTGTATTTTTACTAGGGATGTATTATTACTATTATATCTGTTGCGACCTATTTAGGGCTGCTATAGTGTTCCACCTGAAATTGGCTCAAGCAATACTGCTGTTGAGTCAACGTAACGGAACCCAGATGATCCAACAACTTCAACCGATTCACCAAAGACAAGGGTTGTTCACCAGAATCTCGCTCAACCCCTTTGCAATCATCCCATTTCTGGAGCAGAATATCCAATCCTTCCTGATAGAGTCTAGCCTGTTGGCGAGGAAAACGGGCTTGGGATTGGAAGACATGACAGATGAAACTGAGTAATAGAGGGGTTCTCGCCATGTCCTGAATCGTCCGGTTTTCCGGATACTCCAGTTGTACCCTAAACTCAGCCGCTTTCGCTAACCCCTTCTCCCAATTCGCACCAGCCACCGCCACAAAGTACTTCTGGGCAAAATCGCCAATTTGAGTCAACGTCCAATCGGCAAGTTCCACCTCAGTAAATCGACCAAACCGATACAATTCCACCCCAGTGCGACAGGTGATCACATAGCGATTTTTAGGATAACGATAACAGAACCACCGCAGTTTGTTGAATAGGGAAAAACGCCTCGATGGGGATACCTCATCCCAGCCATCTAGCAAAATCAGCAGTTTCCCCTCCTGGAGTAAGGTTTTCACCGTTTCCCCAGAGACACCGCGATCGCGAAACTCTTGGCAGATATAATCCAGTAAGCTTAGAGTATTGGCATCTTGCACCAAATCCCTCCATTCAATATAAATCGGCACCCGATCCGCCGCAAATTTGCCGTGATTACACTGAGTCGCCACATACTGCAAAAACGTCGTTTTACCCGTTCCCAGTTTTCCCCCAAAGGATTAGGTGGGTTTGGCTTGCCAATACCGCCATTGCCAACACTCGTTCCGGAGAGGTTCCATCCGGACTCAACCCATAGCCCCTATCCCGATTCACCTGAAAATGTCGCCGCCAATCCGCCAAGTCGAACCAGCATCGGTTGGGGATATCTTGCCAAACCTCTACATCAATATAAATATCCGCTAAGGAAATCGGTTTCGGCACATCCCATAACGGCACGGTATCCAAATGAGTCTCAATCTGATCCTGGCAGCAAGCACGAACCTCTGCAACTAAGGCATTGAGTTCAACAGGCTGATTTGCCGCAGGATTCATCGCCAGGGATAGCCTCTCCTCTGAAACCTGAGTCGCCACCTCTTGCCAGGATAAATCCAGTTGTCGGCAAATCTCGATGAAAATCCGTCGCTCAACGGGACAACCCGCAAAAAATTTACTGATGGATTGGCGAGTCTTAATCCCTACCTTTTTCGCCAGCACTTGATGAGTCCACTGTTTCCGCGCCATGGCTTCTTTGGCTTGGACGATACCCTGTGCATTTGCCGAAAGCGATCGTTTACTCATATCACACCTTAACCCTTCTCGAACACCGATTCCGCGATCGCATCCTGATCGGGGAAGTTCTGAAGAAACGGTAACAATGCTATACAATAATCCCTTTGTTGATGTTGAATGGACGCGGCAAGATGCATCTCAACATCCAATCTGGTTTTCCTCAACTGGGATGACTGAATTGGTAGTCGATGATACCTCAATTCAGTTCTCTGATTGGCGCTACCGATTTAGGTGATATAGAAAAAACACACCAAATCATACCAACTTATACATATTGACCATAAATCTCAACGCGATCTTGATATATCACCCTATAGACTAGGATAAAGCTTCTCAAACTAGAGCCTAGCATAAGTTTACCTAAAGTATCACTTTGTTATATTCATTTTAAAAAATAAGCAAATAATTAAGTTATACAAAAAAGTACAAACCTCAACCTTTATGATTTAAATAATACAAATTCAAATCAACAAAAACATTGACGAACTCCGGGGATCATGTAGTCTATAAACATAGATAAGAATTACAAGTTTACAAGCTTTTGAAAAATGAGAAGGTAGGTTTTCAGAAAATGGAACTCTTGCAACAGGTAAGACTCACTGACTTCCCCCAAACTAACTTGAGTTACTTAAAGTATGGATTTACCTATAAAATCTCCCAAGAGCTAGAAGAGCAGATGCTCTTGATCAAGATTTTCCTCAAACTTCTGGAAGACTCCCAGGGACTCCTAGAAGACTCCCAGGGACACCTGAGCGACGATCAACAGTTAGAGTATCTGCAAATGATTCAAGACTCGGTACACCAGATGACTCAAGCCTTACACAAGGCGATCGAGGATTTTGCCGCCGAAACTGGTTAACCTTTAGTTAACCAGCCGTCTGATAACATTGAGGGAGATAATCATGATATGAACTTAAAAACAGAACCGTCTTTAGAAATTTTGTCCAAACTGGGATTAGCCTATTGGCTGGAAGTGATTACCCATGATCCTGGGTGTGTTTACTACTTTGGTCCCTTTGGCACAATCCAAGACGCTGAATTATCCCAGCACGGTTATCTGCAAGATATTCTCGAAGAAAGCGCCCAACTCATCAGCATAACCATCAAACAATTTCAGCCTCAAACCCTAACCATTTTTGAAGATAGTCTGGCTTAATATTGGGGTGAACCTGAGTCATTTTTCTCTGGATTTATGGCATTAATTTCTGTTTAAATATGAGGTAAGCGGGTTAAAAGGACAGTATCCTTTTACTGTTTTTATAACCCAATCATTTTTTTAATTAACCATAGATGTAGCTTGCTTCTTTTCGGGAAGCGAGTATGACGATTTTCATCGTTAACCTTAATTTTGTCTGACTACTTATAGAGACGAAATGCTGTGTCTAGTCAAGACAATTTTGGAGTTAAAGTTCAACGACTGAATCGATATCCTTGACTTGTATTACAACCTAAACACCTGAATCGACTTGGAAGTTATAACCATGAGCAACAATGTGCCAGTCCAAACCCGCCTCTTGAAAGTCATTCAAGAAGAAATTGAAAACGCCTTAGACGCTTATCCGAACAAGTTTTGCCGAATTTTTTTTACCTGTCCCAACCTACGCCATGACTTACTATGCTACGTTTTGTGTAAACTATCGAATGATCCCCAAGCTGTTGCGGTTAAACAAGGCAAAAAACTGTGCAGTAAGCATACGTTTCCCTATTATTCGTTGGAAATGCGATTACACCTGGAATCGTATATTCGTGAAGGCATGAATTGTTTATTGTCAGATAGCTACCACGGTTTCAATTTCGGGAATAGGGAATAGGGAATAGGGAATAAGCTGTCATGCATTTAAATTGGGTATTAGTAGCGAGCAAGATGCTCGCACTACAAGGATTTCCCTATTATTGATATTAAGGTTTAAATGCCGAACAGCTTACTCTTCTTTCCCTTCTGCTTTCATTGAATTCTTTTTTAATCAACCCATTTTAATCAAATCATGAGAACCATCAACTATGCAGTATCAATCTGTCGTCATTGCGGTCACTATCAACTTCAAAAAGGCTGGGGAGGTTACTGTCAACAGCTAGGCGTGGCTGTACAGGGAAAATGGAAAGCTTGTCCTTTAGCCATTTCCCCCTTTTTCACCTGTGCTGAACACCTCGATGGGGTGGACTGTGGCTTAATGCATCGATAATTTGTTCCTTCCTGTGGTATCACTTCCCATGTTTAATTCCTTACCGACTGAATACACCAATCGAATTCTCTGCTACTATACAAATACCAGCAAACAGATTCAGATCATTCGGATCACTGATATTCCCAATTGGTACTTTGAGCGAATTTTATTTCCCCAACAGCGCCTCCTGTTTGAAGCAATTCCCCACGCTCATTTAGAAGTCTATAAAAAGAGATTTGGTGTGGCGAATTTAGCGGCTAAAATTCTGTGCGATTTTTTGCAAGTGCAACAGGAAGCGGAAACGCCTTCTCCTTTATATAGTGCTACTATATAGTGCTACGCGCTAGGCAATAGGCAATACTTGTAGTGCGAGCATCTTGCTCGCTACTACTCCCATTACGGCATAAAACTATGGAACTAAAATCTAGCACTGATCAGGATTTCAGCCATTAACATTACCTAATCTTATAGTGGGAAGGGAGTAAGTCGTCTGATTCTGCATTACTCCGTCAATTCCCCCCGCATCACGGTAACCGCTTGTCCGCCCAGAATGACGCGATACGTTCCTTCGGAACAGGCTCCGCCAACGCTCCCGGTATACTTTACCTTGACTACCCCGCCTCGATGGGAGGCTTGATAGGCTAAGAACTCATCTTGATTCATGCGATCGCGCCAGAACGGTGCTAGACAACAATGGGCTGCACCCGTCACCGGATCTTCGTCAATCCCTAACCCCGGTGCAAAGAAACGAGAAACAAAATCATACTCCGAACCCGAATCAGTCTGACTGGTAACAATAACATCAGATATCGGTAACGTTTTAAGTAAGCCAAAATTGGGCTGCATGGTTCGCACCATCTCTTCCGATTCCACTTCCACTAAATAGCCCAAAGAATTCTGCCAAACGGACTGAATCGGTACACCTAACGCTGACGCAAGGTTTGGGGGGGCGGTTATGGGTTGGGAATGATTCACCGGGAAATCTAACTCAATCCATTCACCCTGACGCTGGGCGATGAGTATGCCGCTTTTGGTATAAAAACGGGCGGGTTTCTCCGGGGACAGATGACCCTCTGACCACAAAACATGGGCGCTAGCTAAAGTAGCGTGACCACAAAGGGGGACTTCTACTGTCGGCGTAAACCAACGCAGATTAAACCCATCCTCTTGCGGAACCAAAAAGGCAGTTTCGGACAGATTCATCTCCTGTGCTACATTCTGCATCCAGCTATCCGGTTGGGGAGTCGGTAAAACACAGACAGCGGCTGGATTACCCTTAAATGGAGTGCAGGTGAAGGCATCAACTTGAATGATTGGCTGGTTCATAGTTTCTCAATCTCTTCCCTAGTCAGTCCGGTTGCTGCTGTGATGGTATCAAGATCAGTCCCTTGTTGTTTTAAAAGTCTGGCTATGTTAGTCTTTTCCTGCTGTTTGCCTTGCTCCATACCCTCTTTCATCCCTTTCTCCATGCCCTCTTCTAAACCCTCCAATCTTCCCTCTGAGCGTGAACTTTCGATTAGACTGATTTCATAGCGCCGATTTTCCATAAATCTCAGGTAGTTGGCTCTTTCGGCTTCACTCAAACTATCGACGAGTAAGTTTTCCTTCGCTTCCGCTAAACCTTGGGCGGTAAATTCATCTTTGATTTGACTCTTCTTCAGAAAATATATCCATTCATCTAGGGCATCCTTCACTACCTCGTTAAAGTTATTGACTTTAATCACATAATACTCTGGAAAAATCTCATAGACATCTTGGATATTAAATAATTTCCGTTGCTTGATTAATAGACCCAACCGCTCTTCTAAATGAAGACCACGAAAATCGAATTTTCCTTGGTAAATATAATCATCTCCCTGTCCCAAAGAAAAGTAGACGATATTCACGGAATAGACTTTTTTGACGTTCCCGTAAGGTTCTCCTTTTTCCAGAAAGTCGGTAATTAATCTGGATGTGCCGTAGAGCATCCGATGAAAATAATCTTGCTCTGTACTGTTTTGCACTTCAATGAGAATTAATTCTCCCTGGTCATTTTCCGCGAGAATATCGACTCGATTTAGCTTGTCATCCTCGGCTTGTTGATTGCTTTCACCTTCGAGTATTGATTGAATCGTGATCGGTTTCCTCAATAACTCGCTCAAGAAACCAGCCAAAACACCGTAATTGGCTTTGTTTCTCAGTAATTTTTTAATCGCCCAATCAAATCGGATGTGTGTTTGAGGCATAAGGGCATCGATGGGAACGTCTACTGCATCTATTTTGACAGATTTCGTCTTAATCTTTCAAGATAAGCGTCTCAAGTCTTATGTAATGCGAGCATCTTGCTCGCTACCCATTCCCAATTTAAATGCGTGACAGCTTAGGCTAATTGCGCTACAATTTCTCAATCTCTTCTCTAGTCAGTCCAGTTGCTGCTGTGATGGTATCAACATCAGTCCCTTGTTGTTTTAAAAGTCTGGCTATGTTAATCTTTTCCTGTTGTTTGCCTTGCTCCATGCCCTCCTTGAGTCCCTCTTCTAAACCCTCCAATCTTCCCTCTGAGCGGGAACTTTCGATTAGACTGATTTCATAGCGCCGATTTTCCATAAATCTCAGGTAGTTGGCTCTTTCGGCTTCACTCAAACTATCGACGAGTAAGTTTTCTTTCGCTTCCGCTAAACCTTGGGCGGTAAATTCATCTTTGATTTGACTCTTCTTCAGAAAATATATCCATTCATCTAGGGCATCCTTCACTACCTCGTTAAAGTTATTGACTTTAATCACATAATACTCTGGAAATATCTTATAGACATCTTGGATATTAAATAACTTACGCTGGTTGATTAATAGACCCAACCGCTCTTCTAAATGAAGACCACAAAAATCGAATTTTCCGTGGTAAATATAATCATCTACCTGTCCCAGCGAAAAGTAGACGATATTCACGGAATAGACTTTCTTGACATTCCCGTAAGGTTCTCCTTTTTCCAGAAAGTCGGTAATTAATCTGGATGTGCCGTAGAGCATCCGATGAAAATAATCTTGCTCTGTACTGTTTTGCACTTCAATAAGAATTAATTCTCCCTGGTCATTTTCGGCGAGAATATCGACTCGATTTAGCTTGTCATCTTCGGCTTGTTGATTGCTTTCACCTTCGAGTATTGATTGAATCGTGATCGGTTTCCTCAATAACTCGCTTAAGAAACCTGCCAAAACACCGTAATTGGCTTTGTTTCTCAGTAATTTTTTAATCGCCCAATCAAATCGGATGTGTGTTTGAGGCATAAGGGCATTGATGAGAACGTCTACTGCATCTATTTTAATTTACTGAAGCCTAGTTATTAAGTCGCCGCGTCGAAAGGTTGCAGATAGCTGCTGCAAGGAAATCTCCTGTCTACCATAAAGCTCATGAAGCGCATTTTGAATATCCTGTACTGAGGCGTTGAAATAAGTTTCGCTATTTTGTGCAATAAGCTGTTGAGCAGTTGGGAAATTTTGATGGCTAATATCTCTCATATTAATCCCCAGCTCAGCAAAGATTTTTCGCCCCATCTGCATAGCAATAAAGCATGAAGCATAGCGAACGAAATCCGGGTCAGTAGGCTCTGGTCGTTTGCGGCGATTTGGGAGATTTGATCTCTTTTAACTTAAAAGATGGTCAATCAGCTTGCCGCTTGATGATGGGACTTTAATAATTTCTTTACAGTCTCGACAATTTCTTGGGGATGACAAGGCTTGGCTAGGTAAGCATCCGCGCCTTGCTTCATTCCCCAGTAGCGGTCAAAATCCTCTTTTTTCGCCGAACACATTAACACCGGAATATTCTCAGTCTCAGGTTCCGATTTCAGACGACGACAGACTTCATAGCCATTCATCCGGGGAAGGACAATATCCAAAATCACCAAATTTGGGTGAAATTGCTGAATTTTCTCCAGCGCCTCCACACCATCCCCAGCCACAATCACTGTCAGCCCTACACGCTCAAGCAGCTTAGAGAGCAAATGTTGTTGGGTGAGATCGTCCTCTACGACTAACACTGTACTCATAACAACCTATACCTACTATGGCTCTCTAGCTTTTAGGTATTATAACATTTACTCTGAACGTCAAAATATCGTCATAAGGCTGATTTCGGGTTACTCAAGTTCCGCAATCTGGCTGAATTTGGGAAGCTGGAGAAGATGAGGGAGATAGGGGTGATGGGGAAGATGGGGTTGTAGAGACGTTCCGGTGGAACGTCTGGAAGATGGGGAAGCTTAGGTATTAGTAGCGAGCAAGATGCAAAGCCTGCGGCATGGCTTCGCTTAACGCACTACAAGGATGAGAGCCATTATTGACATTAAGGTTTAAATGCCGAACAGTTTTTTTGTTACAGCTACTCACCCTTTACCGAATCGGCGGACAATTCAAATCAATTAAATATCCCCCTGCCTCAATCACAAAATCATCGAAATCATCATCATTGCCAACTTCTACCCGTCCCCCATCTTCCCAAGACACGCGACTTCCTGTAATGTTACCCTTTCTCCCCCCGTCCAAACGACCATTAAACTGAGCCAAGTTTTGGGTTGAAACAATACGACGTCGGGTTTGACCCGTAGGACTTACGGATTCGAGAAAGAAAACATAGCGGTTATTGGCTTTAAACATAAACTCGTTGAATTGATTTGATATCGTTCCCCCCTCAACTGTTCCGACAAAATCCGCTTGCGTCCCCAGATCATTTTGACCAGGAGAGGTTTGTATCGGCTGGTTTGTGCCAAAAGCATCATAGGGTTTGACTTCCTGAAACAGAATCGTTTCTTCCCCAGTTGTTTCATTCCGTACACCAAACGCGGCTTGGTATGATCCATGAGATTGCAGGAATTCAAATTCCACAATCGTATCCTCTGGGAATTGCACTGCCCGATTATCAAAGATATCCTGAGCTTGCACAGACGTTGCCAAGGTACTCATTAATCCAGTCGCGATCGCGCCAATGAACCAAGATTTGCTGTAGAGTTGTCTCATTGCGAATTATCCTTATTATCAAAACCCTGTTCTTGAGCGAAGCGAAGGATAAAAACTTAATCCTTTACCACGCCAACAGCGCCAGATTTGACCAAGAACATGTCGCATCTAGTCCGGTAATCTGAATCATCTTTTAGCTTCAGTTCTCAGTTGTTCTAACGCTGACAAGCAACAGGTACTGGTAACGTTAACATCATCATCGCGCACCCTAGCTTAATAACTACTATTATAAAGTGTTGAAATCAGTACTATATCCCACGGAAATATAAACACTTCAAGTTATAAACACTTAAAGTTGGCGACTCGCCCAACTTTTAATCTCAGCTTCCCCAGCTCCCCCAGCTTCCCCAGCTTCCCCAGCTTCCCCAGCTTCCCCAGCTTCCCCAGCTTCCCCAGCTTCCCCAGCTTCCCCAGCTTCCCCAGCTTCCCCAGCTCCCCCGGCTTCCCCAGCTCCCCCGGCTTCCCCAGCTCCCCCGGCTTCCCCCAACAGGACGATGCCTACAAGCAGAGCTAATCAATGATAATAGTTTTTTATATTTGCGCTGCCGCTAAATTGCGTTAAATTATGAATAGAGACAAACAAACCACACATACGGAGCAAATCAAACCATGTATACCACCTACCAAAACGGACTGATCAATTCCACCCCTGTTGAAGCCAAGACAAACCCCATCACCCCTCCCACCTCGCCCCAACAACCCATCAAGCCACTGCAAACCATCAAGCAATGGTTAGAGAACATCGAAATTCACAACCCCACCAAAGCTAGATTCTTCTGCAAAATGATTCCCGCTCAATGTCCCTTTGAACGCGATATCTGCCTCTTTGGGCGTCGGGTTGCCCACATTCCTCCCTTGTGCAAACTCAATCCTTTCTATGACGAATTCGTTAGCCTCCGCTTTCGCGCCCTTTGCTACTTGGCTGATCAATGTGGGGAAGATATCAGTGCTTATTGTTAGTCATTTGTTATTCGTCCTTTGTCATTCGTCATTCAAGACTAAGAATCCATGACTCGCTGCAAAAATGCCCACTTATCGGCAATCTCTTCAATAATCTTAGCCGTCGGTTTTCCCGCACCATGACCCGCCTTTGTTTCAATGCGAATTAAGACCGGATTATCCCCAGAATGTGCCGCTTGTAACGCTGCTGCAAACTTGAAACTATGGGCTGGAACCACGCGATCATCATGATCCGCTGTCGTAATTAATGTGGCTGGATAAGCCGTTCCTGGCTTGAGATTGTGTAAGGGAGAATAGGCATAAAGTGCCTGAAATTCCTCTAGATTTTCCGGTGAACCAAAATCAGAACACCATGCCCAACCAATCGTAAACTTATGGAAGCGCAGCATATCCAGAACCCCAACTGAAGGAAGGGCAGCACGGAATAAATCAGGACGCTGAGTCATACAAGCCCCGACTAATAAACCGCCATTACTTCCGCCACCAATTGCCAGTTTTTGCGGACGAGTATATTTATTCTCAATTAACCATTCCGCCGCTGAAATAAAATCATCAAACACATTTTGCTTATTCAGCTTTATTCCGGCTTGATGCCAATCTTCGCCATACTCTCCACCGCCTCGGAGATTCGGAATCGCATAGACGCCTCCCATTTCCATCCACACCAGATTACTAATCGAAAAGCTGGGAGTTAGGGAGACATTAAACCCGCCGTAACCATAAAGATAGGTGGGATTATTGCCATCTAATGTTAATCCCTTTTTGTGGGTAATAAACATCGGCACTTGTGTCCCATCTTTACTCCGGTAAAACACTTGCCGCGTTTCGTATTGAGTCGGATCAAAGTCTACTGTCGGTTGGCGAAATAGGGAACGTTCCCCGGTTACCATATCGTAGCGGTAAATAGTGGCTGGGGTGGTGAAACTGGTAAACACATAGAAGGTTTCCGTATCATACCGCTTCCCGCCAAATCCCCCGGCTGAACCAATTCCCGGTAATTCTACTTCCCGAACAAAAGCACCATTGAGGTCAAAAATCTTAATCGAAGAACGGGCATCTTTGAGGTAATCGGCGACAAACTGGTTATTCAGAACCCCGACATCTTCTAATGTTTCTTCGGCTTGGGGAATCAGTTCTTGCCAGTTCTCTCGCCCTGGGTTATGTATATCAATGGCAATCACCCGACTTCGTGGGGCATCTAAGTCAGTTTGAACCCAGAATATTGACCCGTCATTGTCAATCAGACTGAAATTCGCTTCAAACTCGGAAATTAATTCGACGATGGCAGAATCGGGGGTTTGTAAGTCTTTGTAGAAAACCAGATTCTTGGGATCAGTTCCTTGACTGACATAAATAATCAGATAATGCCCATCTTCTGTCACCGACCCATTAAACATCCATTCTTTCTGGTCAGGACGATGATAAATTAACTGATCATCGGATTGGTCTGTGCCGAGTTTGTGATAATAGAGTTTGTGATAATAATTGATATCTTCTAATTTTGTGGCATCGTTGGGTTCGTCATAACGGCTATAGAAAAACCCTTGATTATCCGTTGTCCAAGATGCACCGGAAAACTTCACCCATTTGAGGTGATCCGATAAATCGTCTCCCGTTTCCACATCCCGCACTTTCCATTCTTGCCAGTCGGAACCGGAGGTAGATAAACCATACGCCATGCGGTTCCCGTCGTCACTAATCGCGATACCCGATAGGGCGATAGTCCCGTCTTCGGAGAGGGTATTGGGGTCAATCAGGACTCTGGGTTCTCTATCGAGAGAGGTTAAGGTGTAGAGAACGCTTTGGTTCTGAAGTCCATCATTTTTGAAATAGAAGTAGCGGTTCCCTTCTTTATAGGGAATGCCATATTTTTCGTAATTCCAGAGTTTGGTGATGCGCTGCTTCAGGGATTCCCGTTGAGGGATGTCTTCCAGATAGCCGAAGGTGACTTTATTTTGCGCTTCTACCCAGGCTTTGGTTTCGTCGGAGTCGGGATCTTCTAACCAGCGATAGGGATCAGCGACTTTCGTGCCATGATAGTCGTCTACTTGGTCAGCTTGGCGGGTGGTGGGGTAGGTCAGAGGTTGGTGAGAAGATGGCATAGTCGGGAATGTGAGGCAGTGTTTTCTAGGGTAGCACTCTTTGGGGAAGGGTTAGGAAGCGTGTGGAGGATGGGACGCGATCGCGTAAAGATTACCATACCAAAACACGACTCTGAAGCGCTTGATGATTCAGGTGTAGAGAAAGATATGATCCCAGATGTAATCGATTAATCGTTTAGCATCATCTAAAGGCAGAACCTGACAACATCCTCGCTTATCTTTCGTCAATAACGGAATTTCCGGGAGACTTGCCGTATCTTTGCCATCTTGCATCAGTTTACCCTGGATATTCTCTAAATTATGAATCGGACCATTGATATCAAAATCAATCTTTGTGCCAAACTTATTATCCATCCAATTTTCAATTCGGTTGTCCAACTGTGCAGGAGTTAGGGGATTCTGGTTAATTAAAAGATGGTAATAAACTAGAATTATCTCTTTACATTCCTCCTCCTCCGCCGCATCAATTAAGGCATGAAACACGCTGGCATTATTTGCCATATTCTTAAAAAACAGGGTTTCGGTCACAGTTTGGCGGAATTTAATCTGCTTACTCTTATAATTGCTATACTGCTTATAGGCAAAACCTCCTAATGTCACCAGTAGCGATAACACAGCAACGAGGACGGGCATAATATCCCGCACCTCCTCTTCACTTGCCTGAATCGTGTCCAGAACCGATGGTCCCATGGTAAAAAATAAAATAGCCCCAATCACAACGAGAAGTTTAGGCAGAACTCTCAGGATGACTGGAACAGCGGCACCAACAGCCGGAACAATTAAGAAGAGACGGTCTTTCCAGGTCATGCTAATTTTGATATTGGGGAAAAGGAGTTCCAAGTCAAACTTAGGGATATTCTTGTAAAAATAGAGATACATTTTACCTGGTGTGAACTGGAGAGAATCTAGTTCATCGCCTTTGTGTTTGAAATAATCGGCGTCTTTGAATTTAATCAATAAAACAACTCGTTCAAAAAGATTTATTGTTTTGTCTTTTTTTTTCAAAAACTTTTTAACCTGAATCGTTTTTTCAATATCTCCCCGACAGTAGCAAACGAGTTGGTCAAATTCATCAAAATCAACATCAGTTTTCAGTTGAATTAAGGACTTTTCCTTAAAGGCGCGTTGTAAACTATTCGCAGAGAGGGGAACATAATTGGCGCGTTCAAGAATCGTCTGAAAGTCTGTCACCACATTCGCTTCGCGTTCGGCTAACTTATCGGGAGTGAGTTCAGTCCGGGATTGAGTATCAGCATCAGGGTTGAACGGATCATAATTATTTTTGAACCGTTCCAAATAGGCATGAAACTTAAAATGATAATAGGCGGAAAGTAGGGTACAGAATTCTCGGAACTGTTGCACCTTCTCCTTAGGTAACTGTCCATCGTCTAGACACAGTTCGATTAAGTCGCTGCGGCGATAGGGAATAAACGCTTCTCGGTCTTGATAAGTTGCCATATTTCACAATAGACTAAGTAGTCGGGCAAAATTAAAGTTGACTCTTGAGACTAGGGAATAGGGTACAGAAATGACCCTTCGCTTCGCTAGTCGGGCATGGCGCGTGATTGTGTAGGAACGGGTTTCACCACTATCCTTTCCTTAGCATCTAGATGTAACTAAACCCGCCCCGACTGAGTGCGAGAGTTTTGACCCTTCACTTCGGAAAGAGAGCATGTTTTTGACAATCTTGAACTCAGTTAACAAAATTGATGTCCAGGTACTTATTTCACAGACACAAATCCAGCACCAATTCCCTGTGACGGGTCACGAAGTCGGATATTTTTAATCGGTACGGCTGAACAAGGTAATGGAGATGCCCAACATCGGACTGTCCAGTCGGCTGGATAGACATAAGTAACATCATTCACTTGGTCAGATACTAGATTAGCACTGGGTAAGGGAGGAGGTAAAATCAATCGCGATTGAGCATTATCCTGAATCAGACCAACGGTAGTTAAGCCAATGACAAATAGGGAAGTCAACAGGATTGTTTGAGGTTGTTTTAGGGTATGAGTAAATCGAAACAGCGGTTGGGTTAATTTAGAGGGGATCTTCTCAAACAGAATTTGACCATATATCGACCCAAATAAAGCTGGGATAAGCAAAAAATAGCCCAAGCCAAACCGGAGTAAGGGACTTTGGATCATAATAAAGGTAATGCCGAGTAATCCCAATAATATTATCCAGGCAGTCCCTAATTTGAGGTGTTTTTTAAATTGTCGGAATATAGGGATAGAAAAAATAATAACAAAAATTGTAATAAATGCCATAATTTGAGATTTAATCGAACCTTTTAACCATCGCCAAAGTCCTAAAGCTATAGCTGTCACTCCCGACTCATCTGAATCCGAAAATACCCACCAAAACTTGATGGGCTTAGTTTCTTTTATGGCTTCTTCGATGGGAACTGACCAAGGCAGGTCGAGACACATAAAGGTGGAAGGATACAAGGGGCATCCAGATGTGGTCAGGCTATATAAAACCATGGGTGATAGGATTAATAGAGTAATAGCACCGCCTGTCAATAGCCGCTTAATTTGTAGTTTAAACTGATTACCCATCAGATAAAACAGAAATCCTATGGGGAGCAGCGGTAGCGCCGAAAGCTTAACGGTTACGGCTCCGGCTGATAGGATTAGGGGGATAGTTTTGGCATCAAAAAGAGGCGTTTTGGCATCAGTATCCCGTAAAGAAAATTGAGCGCTGTGTGAAATAACCAGAATTGTCCAGGCTGTCACGCCAATCATAAATGCTACGGTTACATCAGGAGAAAATGAGATAAGTATTGGTGAACCTGTCAACGCGGTTCCTGTATAAACGAGAATGGCGATCGCTGAAAATATGAATAAAAACCAGTCCGATAAGCGCCCTTTCCGGCTGACTATTTGATTCAGCGTAATTAGAGATTGTAAAATAGCGATAAGGAAGACAAAACCATTGGTAATCGCACTGACTCGACTGCCAAAAATTGGCGATGTAAGTGGTGCGGCGAGAGCAAACCAAGAAGAGGTAAAGCCAAACTTGCCATGAATGAGTGCTAATCCATTAACCGCGCCAAATTGAGACATCCATCGCATAGAACCAAAGTGATAAAGTCCGGTGTCAAACCAGACTATTTTTTGACTGGTAAAAGCAGCAATAATTAGTTCTAAGGTAATAAATCCAACGATGAAGCTGGGAGAAAAAATTGAACGGAGTGCAGCAAGTTCACGCCGGGTTGACTGAGACAGGAGAGATAGGGCGACTAAACCGACGACAAGGACAAAGCCAACGGCGCTGGATAACGGTAAAATCAGGGAGGTTGCCAGCATAGAGACGCACAGGACAATGATTCCCAGCCAGACGGCGACGATAAAGCGATCGCCTCTGCGATCAATGCGATCGGCTTTCAACCGATTCACAATAGCTGTGCCAATTGACAAACAAACACCAATTAGAAAAAGCCAGGTAATCATAAAATAAAGCATTCAGCACCTCTAGTCATGACTAGCGCGATCGTCGCTATTTCTCATTTTCATCTACTTTACGCCCAAAAGGTACGTTATTAGACCGCGTGAACTGTAGCAATTTGGCTCTCCGGGAGTTAGTTCGTTTCCTGAAGATTAAACAGTTGGCGTTGAGAGGCATTGAGAAACTCGATACTAACGGGTTCACAAGTTTCGTCATAACTAACAATCACGCCTCCCGGTTCAGAAATAGCATTGGCTGGAAAAGCATCACGCAAAACAAAGATGAGAATATCTGCATCTGAATCATATTTAACATTCATCAGTTTACCCCTGCCAGTATCGATTGACTTGATTTGTCCAGTACAAGGTCAAAATTCGTTGATATTGTACTTCAATTTGACGTGTATCTTGTAGTACAATAAGCTTAGGAAGGTTGCCAGCAGGGAGATACAGAGGGCAACAATTCTCAGCCAGACGGCGACGAAGCGATCGCTAATCAAGTTATAGCGTTAATCGCACTCTGTTTGGGACTATCTCCCCAAAAATTTGAACAATCAACCATGAACCATGAACCATGCAACAGGTAACCCGGAGACTACATGAAAACGATTTCAAAGATAACGTTAATTGCCTTCTTATGGATTACCGTCATCAACTCCGGAACATTGGGTGTTCTAGATACAGAACTCAGGTTGCAGATGGCTCATAGTTGGTGGACAGAAACCGAAGAAGTACAAGTTGCTCCCGATTATAAACCCAGAGGACGAACCGACATCCGTTTAGGAGTCGTCGGCGTTGGGGGTAAGCGTTACATCGCCTATGAACCGGGACAGTCTATGCTGATGCTTCCGGGTGACTGGTTGGGAACTCAGCTTCATCAATGGTTCCCCATATTACCCGCCAAGGATTTTCGAGCTTTAGTTGTCAGTCTGTTAATTTTTATCCCTTTAAATGTGGCGGTTGTCGTCTCCTGTTTCTGGTTGCTCAGACTTTTTAACTTTGAAGAACGAATCGCGGGTTTAGCGAGTATTGCTTGGTTACTGGGGACAACAGTTTTGCATTACTCTCAAGTTCATCACCAGAATAATCAAGTCCTGCTGTTTGTTACTCTTGCTTACGCTAATGCACTGGCTTTTCTACTGCGCCAAAACCCTCGTTTTCTGATCTGGAGTGGATTATCACTGGGGGCGGCTATGCTGATTCGGGTAACCAGTGCTATTCATGCCTTAACTGTAGTCTTGTTCTTATTCGGCTGTGCTGCTTATCAAAATCGGAATACGCGCAAAGTTCTCAAAGTTATGGGATTGTGGATTCTCGGTTTTATTCCCTTGGCTTTCCTCGGACGCCTCTTGGATTATATTCGCTATGGTAATTTTTTAACCCATGGACAAAGCTTACTATTGCATCAAATCAACCCCGAAGCCGATTCATCGAATGCGCCTAAAATTGGTATGCCTGATGAGTTTTCTAGCAATCGATATCCTGGACTCTGGGGCGTGTTTTTTTCACCAGCCAAAAGTATTTTTATCTATGATCCATTATTCCTACCGGGCTTGGTGTTAGCGATTAGATTTTGGCGGCGACTTTCTCCTTACCTACAGTGGTATCTGGTAACTGGAATCCTCAACTTGGGTATTCATATCATTCTCACCAGTCGTCTCGGTTTCTGGCACGGCGATAGCGCTTGGGGGGCAAGGTATCATCTGACATCTGTTCACCTGTTACTTATTCCCCTTACGGGTCTGTTTATCCAGTATCTTCTATCAGTTAAAGGGGTAAAGGTGTGGCTACTACGGGGAATCCTCACGTTGGCGATTTTATTCCAAATTGCGTCGGTGGCAATGCCGATGAACTTAGAAATTTATCAAGCTAGAGTGGGAATGCCAGGGTCTCGGCTTGAATTCCGCATTGGTCAGCGTTTGATTAATATCGTTTGTTTGAGCAACGGCTCATTGTCTAAGTTTTGCGTCAATAGTAATCCGGACAAGAGACCCTATTTAAAACATTTAAATCACCTCAACTTTCTCCCGTTTACTCTTCGTCAAGAGGCTGCCGATAATCCGGCTTTAGGTGAAGTTTCCCTAGTTTTATTGATGATTTTTTGGGGATTGGTATTAATTCTAGCTATTGGCACAACACTATGGTTCTGTGGTTTTGGGTAAGGTTACAAGCACAGAATTAGTTTAATTCTCTACAACAGTTCGTTTGTCCCAATCGATGTGTCTACGGCTATATTTGACGCATAAAATGCTCAAACCCTAGCGGGTTGGCGGAAACGAATCAGTGTAGCAACAAACCACGCTAAAGCAAGAGGAAGAACTGGATACCAAATCGTTCTCCAATTAATTAGACCATTCAAATTAAACAAAGTACGGATTTCTAAGTCACTGTGCCAGAGCAAGCCCAAGATAGTTGCTAAAAAGAGAGCTAGAAACGTTAACACCTTTGGCGATACCGTAGGATCGCCCAATTCTTGCCTACGAGAGGGAAAGAGAAAATCTTTAATTGCCTGCCAGTCAATAAATAGGCAATATCCGATTAAAAGAGGCGTAGTAGTTACCACTAGCCAGAGTGCATTAATGGCATGAAATATCAGTGCCATTGATACAAGCAGGTCTCTTACCTTTCGATCGATCACAGACAAAAAGAAAAAGGTTTCAAAAACAAGTGTGTTGATATGTGCCGCCAGGTATATTAATGGCGCTTGAGAAATAAAGGGAGCCAACTTATTTAAAGGTAAATTGTATATTGCCGCCTCAATATTTCTATTGAGAAAAAAGTTAGCCATCATATCAGAGTGCCTAAGCCAGGCACCTCCAAAACCCATCTTAAAAACTGCCGAACCGAAGAATAAGATTGAAAAAACGATAAGCAGGGCGCGAGCAGGCAAGAAATAGTCCCAATTAGAAGCGTGAGGATCAACCTGATTTCCACTTTTGTGTCTCCTAATCATTGAGTCTATGGAGTATGTGTATCCCCAAGCGTTAATGATAGACATGAAGAAGGGAATATAAAATATCATAGGTAGCAACGTTCTTTTCCCATCTACAGCCGCCGATAACGCTTCGAGAAAGCCGCCAATTAACAGGACAGAGACAGTCGCCATTCTTGTTTTATAGCCAAAAGCCAATAAAACCAATGCAGCAACCAGGAATGACTCAAGGGTATGGAAGAAGAGTGGCGATAGGGACATAGCAAAATCCCTAAATATATATCTGACTAGATAAACCCTTTCCTCCACGTAGAAACTCGGAAGTCCACTTAGAAAATCCGCAGAATGTACACTCAGATGCCACAAATAAAACAAAGAGTATAGGATTCTAAACAAGCCTACTCTGCCCGCCGCATTAACTTCAGGTTGAGTAAACCAGGCATTTATGCTTGCGTTCACGTTCCGGATTATGCTGAAAGCTGGAATTTTTATCATGTTAATTATTATCGGCAATATCTTCTCTAGAAAAGCTATCCACCATAACTTCAGAGGTAGGAGCCTGTAATTGGATAGGAGGAACCTCTAAAGGCTCAACTTGATAAGAGAGCTTCCAAGCTTGAATCGTTTGAATTTCAGAGTTTGTATGAACTAAATTTGAAACAGCACGCATTAAGTATCTTCGACTCGCGTCCCTTACCCTAATATTTGCATTATCAAAAGCCTGTTCGACAATTTTATGCGAAAGGCTGTCGCGGGGTAGCGTCAAAACCTGTTCAGGTTTTACTACATGAAGATCGCCTGTTGTGGTGTAAACCCTAAGTTCAATAGCAGAAACAGATGGTTCAGGTGGACGAAATCGTGCTGAATATCCACTGTATAGCGCCCAGGATACTATGGGCCACGTTGATTTTCGTTTCCCTACAACGAACATCCCCAATACGACAATTAGCAGGAAAATTTTTATCAGTCGTAAAGCTTGTAGGGGGTTAGACTTGCTTGCATATGCTGGTTCCGAAATTGTCTTATCTTCCATATCTAATCATGGATTAGAGGGCTTTTTGATGTTATTTATCAACTAGGATTTAACGGTGTCATGTCCAAAATGAACAGACTGAGTATTCATCGTCAAATCAGCCAATTACAGCTCTATTCCTTGGCTCCGGTTTTGATGTCATCTCTAGCAAATGCTGACCAAGACGGCGGGCGAGTGCCAGAATTGTAAAAGTAGGGGAGTAGGAAGGTCCAGTGGGAAACACGGCTGAACTGGCTACATAGAGATTATCAGTCCCGAACACTCGACAGTTTGGGTCAACAACTCCCTCTTCGGGTCTACTCGCCATACGGGTAGTACCCATTTGGTGAGCAGCATCGGTCATGTTCTCTAAACTGGGCAGATCATTTCCAAAGTCAAAGGTTCCCAACCCAACTGCTGCAAACCTCTGGGTTAACAGTTCCAGAGTCTTCGCCATCGAACGCCGATCTTGGTCAGTGAAGCACCAATCAACCTCCAGCTTGTGCTGACCGAGTGCGTCAAGTTCGCTTCCCAGCTTAACGCGACTGCCTTTATGCGGAACCTGCTCAGTGACAAACTTAACTCGATAGGCGGAGACAATGCCGTTCCCATCCCGGCAAGCCGAACGATTCCAGAACCTTCGCCGCAGTCGCCCGATTCCCTTTGTATAGAGTGGTTTCAGATAGAGGACATGCTCAAGCAGTTCATGCTCTTGCTGAGTTGCATCATCTAGAGCAAAACAGATACAGAAACGTGGCTTGGGAGCGTATTGCAACTCGTGGGCATATTCTCGAACCAGATGACCGGGGCGTAGAGATCCGGTATGGTGTTTAGGATGGTCAGTATAAAAGCGACCTACGAGGTCATGCTCATTGCCGATTCCACTGGGAAGTTGGCGGTTGGAGGCAAGGAGGAGGCGTGCGGATTCAAAGGCGCCAGTTGCAAGGATGATATGCTGACCTTCAACGATAAGTTCTTTACCCTCAAGAGAACGGCAAACAACGGCGTTCACCCGTTGACAGGAAGCATCGAGTTTTAATTCAGTTGCGGTGGCACCTAAGATAACGTGTAAGTTTGGCGAGCGACGCATATCTTCACCAAAGCGCACTGCTGTGCGTGTCGGTGTCTGCTCCCAATAGAAGCTGCTCATTTTTAAACCACCTGCCGCAATCTTGGCGCGAAGTTCTGCAATTTCAGGACGAACGGCTTCTGCCTCTAAGTCCCCAAAACCATAATCTTTTGCGGCTGAGCGGTAGTGTTCTAAGAGATCGGTATAGCTGAGGGGCCAACCGCTGTTAGCCACCCACGGTCTACCCTCGAAATCAGAGGGTTGCAGATACTTCCATTTCCCTGTCCAAACGTTACTTGTGCCACCAAACTGACGCACGCGACTGACTCCGCGTAGCTCAGGTGGAAGGTATCGATGATAATAAGAGTTGGGATTTAACTCGCGATGGCGTTTACCCAGAAATGTTACATCATTTAATGCCTGGATCGAGGGATCGAACTGGTGGCGTCCACTTTCTAGAAGCACTACTTCTCGACCATGACGCGCCAGATAGGTTGCCACCTCAGAGCCTGCAATCCCGGAGCCAATCACAACCACCTGCGCTTGTAGCTTCGTTTGCTCACCCATTTCCAGGATATCGGTAATCATAAAACCTCCATTCTTTATTCAATAAAACTTCGTTGCTGAAAACGCTAAGAGAGACGCGATCGCGTCAAAGCCGGAACCGTTAGCGGAGCCTAGTCAATCGAGATAAACTCGTCCTCAGACTCAACCCTAAAATATGAGTTGGGTGAAGTTCTAACGCCCAGAGTAAATGGGTGAGCGCCGCTTTTTCTTGTCCCATTTGATAAGATGTCCAAGCTTGCTGATAGACAAATTCAGAAAACATTTTTGGATGGGCTTTAAAGATGTCTTGATGTTTTTCAATCAGGCGATAAAAACTTTCTTGACGGAGGTTTGGGTCGCGAGAAACTCTAGCCTGCTGATCCCGAAGTAGCTGGTAGGTAATAATGGGTAGACCAATAATTGTGCAAACTAAATTAAGTCGCAAGAATAACTCCGTGTGAACGCGAGAGCGAAACGACTCGTCCCATCCGCCAATTTTATTAATCACTTCCCGCTCAACGACTAATGTTTGTTTAGTATTATAGGACTTACCGGGTTCCAAGTTTTCTAGAGAGAAATGACACCCTTTGAGACGAATCGGTGGAGGTAGACGTTTTTTAAGGACGTCCCGATTCAAGTTAACCACCTCAATTCCGGAAATAACACCCACTGGAGATGGATGGGTTGTTTTTGCCAAAGCGTCGAGAGAAACCTCTACCATGTGCGGTAACAAACAATCATCATCATCTAAATAAGTAATCCATTTTCCTCTAGCCATCTCAGTTCCCACATTCCGTGCTGCTGCACCTCCTTTAGACGTTTTCAAGTTAATAATTTTTAGTCGAGGATCAGGGGATAACTCTGCAGGTTTTAGAGATCCATCATCGACAACGATCACTTCAATATCTTGTTGCGTTTGTGCCAATGCACTTTTAACAGCATACTGCAGCAACTGGGGGCGATCGCGCGTGGTAATGACAATACTAACTAAGGGGGAACTCATAACAGCAGGGTTTGTTTTTTATAGGTTCCGTTTCTGTTTTGTTCATTTTATTTTATAGATGCCTCTAGGATAAAAACGTTTCTCTAGCATATTCATATAATTCTATGTCTGGCTCACAAATCTTTCTAATTTTATCAACCATATTGCCATCTATTTTTGGATGAGAAACTGGATTTTTATTTTTATAAGGAACTCTTATGTTTAATCCAAACTTACTTTTAAATACCGATACAAAAACATCCATATTTTCTAAAAACCCAACGACCTGAAATTTAGACAAGTTATTTTTGGCGGTTTGAATTCTTTCTATCATACTCCAATTAGAGTGATTTGCAGATCCGGCTAGGTAAGTTATGTATGAATAACCTCTTTTTTTTCCTCGTTTTAGCTTAATGAAATCCTCTAAATCCTCATTAACTCTGGCATGTTCACTTTTTTTAAATGCATCGAAAAAATACTGAGAAATGTACCTATTTACTGGATCTCTCAAAACGGTTACATAAGCATATTGACTATGATAGACATTCCAGATATCCAAATTAAAATTTACATGACCCGAAATATATTGGGTTCCTTTAACCATTTCATAAAGCATTAAATGTTCTCTAAACCTAAATTTAGGTTTGCCTATCATTGAAGAATCATCTAAGTCATAAAGAATTCCTGCCGCCTTCTGTGAAATAATCGGATCGATATAGTAGGAGCTTCTTCTATAAAATTGTATTATGGCAGAGTTAACGGAAGTTCCTCCTGTTTTAGGTATATGCATAAAAAAGATATTTGGTTTTCTTGGTGTTATTAAGTGTTTAATTTTTTCTTTGACACTTTGCTTTTCCATATTTCTCAATTTTTTTCTTTAAGTAAATTTACTTTCGATACTTTACTTTTGGACTACTTGCCAAGTCCTCGGTTGATAAAATAAACATCGGCTTGTTGTTTTGCTGGGTTCTACGGCAAATCTAAAAGATTTATATTTATCGAGAGACATCACCCCTCTTCTTATATAAACTTTAGAATTGTATTTTCCAGGTATTAAACCACAATAAGGCATTTGCATGTGAATTTCAACCTTACCCGAATAAATCTCTAAACACTCATCATCAAGATCTGAGGTAATTGATAATACCCGTTGATCGCCACCCGATAAGGATGTAATTACGATACCCACATTCACATTATCGAGAAACCGAGAAGCGTTGCAGGTCAAGCATAAATAAGCAGGCTCACCTGTTTTTAGCGTTTCCAAAAGCTGATCCTGCTCATTTTTAAAACAAATCGATACAATATCCAGTCCCAGACTTTCAGTTTCTGACTTTTCGGGTAAAACGATTAAACCTGATGTTGGACTCGTTCCGGCTAAACAAATATCGGCTTCATAGTGCTGAATTACGGCTTCAGATTCATCGCTACGGATAAGATTACCTCGTTTTAAATAAATAGCCGATTCACAAACATTTAAAATATTATATGGATTATGAGAAACAAGTATGAAAGCCGTTCCATTTTCTTGCAATTGTGCCAAGCGATGATGGCACTTCATTTTAAATTGAATATCACCAACCGCTAGTACTTCGTCAATTAATAAAATCTCCGGTTCAATATGAATAGCGCAGGCAAACCCTAATCGTGCTGCCATACCTGAACTATAGGTTTGCACAGGTGCATCAATAGCATCATGAATCTCGGCAAATTCTACAACATCATCAAATTTTTCCTTAATTTCTTGAGTCGATAACCCCAAAATTGACATATTGGCATAAATATTTTCTCGTCCCGTGAGAATCGGATTAAATCCTGCACCAAGGGCAATGAGGGGTGCTACCATACCCCTAACTCTTACCGAACCCGAATCGGGTTTAATCAAACCACTAATAATGCGAAGTAGTGTACTTTTCCCTGCACCATTCGCGCCAACTAAGCCCAGCGCCTCGCCTCGCCGTAGTTTAAAACTAACATTGTTTAACGCCCAAAACTCTTGGGGACGTAACATTTCACTCTTGCGCCGTCCCCCGACTAAATCGGTGGTAATATCTTGCACACCATAAAATAAGGAGCGCTTTAAGTCGCGACAAAACTTCTTAGAAACCCCATTGACAGAGATAACAACATCACTGTCGCCCGGTTTATTGGCAATATCTTTATCAGTTTTTTCACTAATTGTTTTATTCATTGAGAACTTACCATCTTCAGAATAATCGGTCATTTGATTGCCTCTGTATAACCCGTGATAATGCAGTAACTCTTTAATCCCTCAAAGAGTGAACTGAATAAAATCATAAACACCAATCCTCAAAAGCAAGTCCAGTATATTCTCTCAAACGATTGATATCGGGTCGGAGATAATCTATTAATTTTGCTTCCAAAGTCTTATCCAATGTTGGTCGTTTAACTTTTTTGGAAAAGGGGAAGTACAATAAGGTTTTGGCTCTTTCTCTAATCGGGCGGGGTAGTTGCTCAATTGTCTCTCCAATTGAACTTTTTTCTAAAGACATTCCCAAGGCATTTTTGCGTCTCTTCTTGCTAGACTGATGATGAAGGCGCGAGAAGCTTTTATCGTAAAATGAATTATCTACTTCTAAAAAAGTGAATAGTTTTTGCATATTTTTTTGAGGCTTATTATACAAATCCTCACTCGTCATAATAAAAATATTAGATTTAGGGAAATAATTTAAATATTGCTCGATTTGCATATAATAAAGGCAACGACGTGTATAGCGACTCGTTTCTATCTTCCTCAAAGCATCTGATAGACTTCTATTTTCCAAACCAGCACTGTACCAATGCATGTAGTGAGAAATTATTCTCTTGATTGGATCTCGCAGAATATAGACAATTTTCACATTTGGGACGATAGCGTGCATTCTTTTAGGCACTTGATCATACCGAGGATAGTCTGTGTAATTAGGAGATGATTCTCCATATATCTTTGCTTCACTGACGAAATTTTTCTTGTACCATTCAATTCCTCGCTCCCAGTTGCGTTGAGCAATAAAAAAATCCAACTCTTTCTCTCGACACATATAAATTTGCGGATGGAGAGATAAGTAGTAATGCAAGCTGCTTGTCCCACCTTTTTGTGTGCCAATAACAATTAAATTTGGTAGATTTCCCGTTCTTTGTTTTAGCATAGTTTAAAATTATTAGTGCAGATCGGTATAAAACTGAATAGAATCATAAGCACCAATCCTCAAAAGTAAGTCCAGTATAGTCTCTCAAACGATTGATATCGGGTCGAAGATAGTCGATTAATTCAGCTTCCAAACTCTTGTCCAATGTTGGTCGTTGAACTTTTTGGGAAAACGGAAAGTACAATAATGTTTTGGCTTTTTCCCTAATCGGGCGGGGCAGGTAATCAATTGTCTCTCCAATTGGACTTTTCTCTAAAGACTTTCCCAAGGGAGTCTTGCGCCTTTTTTTGCTAGATTTATGATGAATCTGCGAAAATTGGTTATCGTAAAATGAATTAGCACATATAAATTTGCGGATGGAGAGATAAGTAATAATGCAAGCTACAGGTTCCACCTTTTTGTGTGCCAATAACAATTAGATTCGGTAAATTTCCTGTTTTTTGTTTTAACATTTGTCAAGTTTTTAGTGTAGGTCAGCAGAAAGCGGATTGTCCAGTTCAGTTAAACCTGTAGACAAGTTGCTTGTTCTTCAGATCAATTAGAACTTAGTATCATGATTAAAAAAACTAATAAATATCCATGTAATCATTATAACGATAGAACTAAGCTTGTTTGAGACAATGCAATTTCATAAACTCATAAATCTCTATATCAGGTTGACAAATTTCTTGAATTACTTTCAAAAGATGAGACTCAACTAAAGGATTAACAACAGGATTTTTGTTTTGATGAGGAATTCTCAGCGTTAATCTAAACTGTTTTTTAAACCTTTCTTTAAATCCTTGCAAGTTTTCTAAAATGCCAACACAATCAAATTTCAAAATATTTTGCTTGGCAATTTCAACTCGTTGGGAAAGCTTACTCAAATCATAGTCGCGCTCGATGGGGAATCCCGAAAAATAGTTGATATATAAGTGTCCCCGCCTAATCCCTCTACGAGTTTTTAGAAAATCCAAAAGACTCTGTTCGACATAAGAATGGTCTCCTTTATTTTTACTGGCATCAAAAAAATAGTTAGATATATATCTTTTTACTGGATCTCGAAGCAGCGTCACATAAGCATACTTTTGTGAATAACGTTCCCAAATTTTTTGATTAAAGTGAGCGTGTCCGGAAATATATGAAACATCTCGATTCATGGCATCTAAGATAAAGCTATCTCGCAGTATGTATGTTCCTCTTTCAACAGAAGGAACAGACTGATAAATTAATTTTGCCATTGCTTTCGTTCCTATGGGATCAAGGATATAACTCTGGCGACCATAATGTCTTTGGATGGCTGAATTCACCGACGTTCCGCCTGTCTTGGGAACATGGATGAAGAAAATTCGGGGTTTTTTAGAAAATATCTGAGACAACATCATAAAACATGCAGGCTGGTCATGAGCTTACTCTTTCTATAACATACGGAAGCGCAATCCGGAAAGCAATCCAGGTGAAAAGCAAACCAATCCAGGTCAAGACACTGACGACCCAAAAGCTGACGGGTTCGGAAATAATGCCAGTTGTGGCTAACTCTCGTGTGGTTACCAATAAGGGGGTAACCGGATTGAGTTGAACGAAAAAACCAAATAAGCCTGATTCAGGAACGGAATAGACAACTGGGGTGAGAAACAGCCAGAAGCCTGTCACCATTGTTAATGCCTTTTGCACATCTTGGTAAAGCACTCCTAAGGGAGACAGTAATGTCCCGAAAAGAGTCCCCAGCATGATTAAATGAATAAGAGCAACTGGAGCTATAACTAATGTCCAACTCACGGGAATGCGATACCAAATAAATAGCCCGATAATCAAAACCAATTTAATCATAAAGTTAAAGAAAACCTCTCCAACTTTAGCTAAGATAACCGCTTCGCGGGGAAATTTGACGCGGGCAAGCATTGGCTTTGCCTTGGTTACCGCCTCGACTGGACCATTCAACGATTCAACAAAGGTTTGCCACAAGGCAGTACTGAACATGACATAGGCAGGATAAGGAAAATCGGTTTGACCGACATTGATAATGTTGGCTTCACTTGCCAGGGTAAATCCAACTGCCATGGCGATGGGAGGTATAAATGCCCACGCAATTCCTAAGACTGACTGACGGTACTTAGCGCTGATATCGCGTACCATTAGCCGCCACGCTAACTCGCGAGAAGCCAGTAAGTCATACCACATCTGCCCAAACAGTTGTCGGGGATGTCTAAGTAAGCTTTCAGGAGTATAAGTTACATCAAGCAGTAATTTTCCTCTTCCTAATGTATTGGCTCTTTTTGCCTTCCCGTTAGATAGTTTTTCCATTTCTATTTATCAAAAATATTTATCCGATTAATAATTTTATGTGGTATAAGGCATTTCTCGTTCCTGAAGTTTTGAGCATTAATTTTAGGGATAGGTTGTGCCTCAGTAGGGGTTAGGGTAATGAAAATTCCGGCGGTAATCCGGATTACTCAAATTTCAAATTTTCGGCTTTTGAATCGAACTGGGATGTTCTTTTTGACTGAATCATTTCCCAAAAGAAACCTGCCGCATTTGCCACCTGGGATACGAACAAGACGGCTGTTAGCACCAATCCTTGTTTTCCCTGCCCATTTTCAAAGGGATAGCGGAGAAGATTCAGATAATAATTCCCTTCAATCTGGAAATTTCCCCAGCCTTTCTCCGCCCTTGTCTGATGAAAGCGGAAGGCTCCTTGTCCGTAGCTAAAATGCTGCTTCCAAAAGCTGCGAAGTGTCATCGGATGAGCATGATAAATGACGACTTCAGGTGCATAGGTCATCTGATAGCCCTGATGCAGCCAGCGATCGCACAATTCCCGATCTTCTGAGGTGGTGAAGCTTTGATCAAACCCGCCCAGTTCCCGAAAGCGCTCGGCAGGTACAACCATATTGTTGGAGGCAAAGAAGCGGGCTTGGTCAGAAATAGCGTTATAGTGGGCGTACCCCATGCTGATAATGTTCTGACTCGTCGTGGAGTAGGGATTATCAGCCAGGGCATTCACTGTTCGACCGCCGACAATGCGATCTGGTGTTGCCGTGAAGCAGTTTTCTAGCGCTTGCAACCAATTCGTCGCTGGTCTACAGTCATCATCGGTGAAAGCAAGATACTTCCCGTGTGCCTGTTGAGCTGCACCGTTGCGTGCTGCTGCAGGACCCGCATTGTTCTGTCGAATCAGCCTTAGGTTGAGTGAGTCTTTAAAGGGAGACACCACTGTGTCGAGGGGGCTGTCACTACCATCGTCAACCACAATTACTTCAAAGCGATCGCGTGGATAGTCAAGCTGAGTCAGAGATTCCAGACAAGCCGCCAGTTGCGTTGGGCGGTTATAGCTGGGGATAATCACTGAAAAGAGAAATTGTTCCATGTATCTGATTAACTGAGGAAATGGTTATTAATGATTAGCTGGGCTGGAGACTAAGTTTGGCGCAGGTGAAGTGGCATACTGTTGCTGTCGTTGTTGTTTAGCATGGCGAGTGGTTAAGGTTTGATTAAGTAACTGTTCTGGCTTAATTAAAAGACTTTCCAATTTGCCGCTGCCGATACCAAAGGTTAAAAAACGAACCAAAGGAACAATAATTGTGCCTTTTCTCCGCCACCCCTTTTGCAGCTTTTTGTATTTAGTTTGAAAATAGCTGTCTTCAGCCAGATTCCATTTCTTTTGCAGATGCATCAAGCTAGCGAACGTCCAAGCATCGCTCCAGCGCAGCATATAGAAATGCAAATCAGACCACTTCAGAGGGGGTCCGGGAACATAAGTAACGATACAAGCAGGTTCAAAATAAACGGCACCTCCGGCTTGGCGAACGCTCATGCAAAAATCTAAATGCTCTTTGGTGTTGAGCATCCCTTCATCCAGTTGACCCACCTGATCGAAAATAGACCGACGGACTAATACACAGTGAAATTCGGCTAACTCTGTTTGAGTGCGCTCAAGGCGATCGCGAACCTCTGCAACAGGTTTTCCCTGGTCATACATTTTCTCCCGCAGCCGTCGCCGTCCCGTTTTATCGACCCAAATATGACATTCTCCACCAGCGAAATGGACAATTTCATGAATCGGCTCATACTGACACATCAGAGGACCAACTACCGCCGCGCCTGTTTCCTCAGCAGACTGGACTAAAGTGGTGAGCCAATTGGGTGAAACAATGACATCATTGTCTAAAAAGACGACATATTTGGTATCGACTTGAGATAAACCTAGGTTTCTTGCCTGGTTTGGGTAAAGGTAATACTCTGTGCGTAATAGCTGAAACCCTTTTGCCTCCGCTTGCTGTTCCAAATAGCGTCGAACTGGTGCAGGAGAATTCCCATCGACGTAGATTAGTTTATAGGGCAATTGAGTGTGAGCAAATACGCTCTCTAGAGACCGACGCGCACAGCTAAATCGCTCGCGAGGAACAACCACAATCGTGACCTGAGGTTGCTCTGAGGATAGGGTATTAGAGGTAGAGGGGTGAGTCGTGAGAGTCATATAAAATCCTCCGTGATAGTTAGGTACTTAAAGGGAGTGCCACCTCTGGGTGAGGAACTGAGTCACCCTGAAGTAGGGATTGATAAAGGGCGACAAGGGCATCATTTAAACGATTAAGATCATAATGTTGTTCTACAAACAAGCGTCCGGCTTCTCCCATTGCCGACCAACGTTCAGGATGTTCAATTAAGTCAATTAACCGATCCGCGATCGCATCGGCATCTCGTTCTGGGACTAAGAAGCCAGATACCCCCTCTTCAACTAGCTCTGGAATCCCTCCATGAAGTGTACTAATCACAGGTAGACCCATCGCCATTGCTTCTTTGAGAACGTTAACGGGAGCATCCTGATTCCCATCAGCCGCCGTCACGCTTGGTGCAATAAATAAGTGAGAATTCTCTAGTAATGTAATTAATTCCGCTTGAGATTTTTGCCCCACTAATTTAATGGCTTTTTCAGCATTAAGGGACTGAATGAGTTGCTCTAATTCCGGGCGTAATAGTCCCTCCCCAATAATGATATATTCTAAGTTAGAATACTGTTCTAAAACTTTCGCCACGGCTCGAATAGCATATTCAATCCCTTTCTTTTCAACTAAACGTCCAGTCGTGGCGATACGAACTAAACCATCTTTAGGAAAGTGACGAGGTTTAAAGGGAAAACGGCTATAGTCTAACCCCGAACCATGCACTCTGATTTTTTCCAGAGGACAGCCTAGTTTGATTGTGCGGCGCTTAAAAAACTCGCAGTTTGCCAGATAATAGTCTCCCCTTTTAAATAAAGGATTATAAATAGTTTCACCGTGTTCTTGAACAAAATTGCTGATATCGTGTCCTCGAAAAATAGTAATTAACTTGGCATTCGGCGAATTTACAGCCCGGAACGCCATACCTCTGAAGCTAACGGTTCCGAACTGACAATGGATAATGTCATAGTTTTTTTGAAAATTAGGAATCAGCGTGTAAAGCAACCAAAGCGATATCGCTTGCTCTCCATGTTTGAGAAAATTTAGGGATTCCCAGGTATCTTTAGGCGATTGCACAAATTTAGATAGGAATACACCGCAACCTTTAACCACACGCCATAATAGATTAACTGGAATTTCAGGCAGATAGTAGGTGCGATCAAGCAGACGGTAAGTCACCACATCATCATGCAGCTTCGCCAAATCACCGGGGTGATCCGCGTAGATATCCACTTCATGTCCTCGGTCGAGAAGACCTGTAATCTGATTTAAGATAAACGTCTCCGATAACGTGGGAAACTGACCGACTATGAACGCAATTTTCATGACATTTTTGCTTTCTCAATACGGCGAAATTGCTTAACCTTTATTTTCACAACTCCTAGAGAACTACTCTCGAATTGAAGCACCCCCTATCATTAATCGTATCCTTTCCCAAGCACTTACATATCTGACAAAAAACATAACCAAAGACACTCTTAGCTTTTCCTCGATTCCCTGTAATCGAATATCTCGAAATGTTTTAACCACAAAGTTCAGCGGTGGCAGTAAATCAGCTAAGAGTGCCTGGAGCAATATCCTATTGCGCTGTAACAACAGATGGTTTTTCTTCCAGTGTAGATCATAAGCACCACCCACGATTCGAGTTGTTCTTTTATAGAGCTGTTTAAAGGAATATCGCGCCGGATGGGCGACACAAGCATTGGCGGCATAAACTTGCTGATAATTAAACGCAGCAACCCGCTGTCCCCACTCTACATCTCCACTTGATTTCAGACTAGAATTAAAAGATCCAACTCGCTCAATTACGGTTTTGAACGTAAATAAGTTGGCTGTTGCCCCATATTTGTAGTTTTCCAGATAGTCTTTTTGCTCAAAAGCAGTAACTTTTTCAAAAAGTTCCACAGGTGTGAGTCGCTCAGGATTTTTGAAGAAAATTTTGATTTCTCCTGCAACTAAGCCACAGTTGGGTGTATTGAGTAAATGTTGAACCCCCTTTTCAATCCAATCCGATGCTGGAATGCAGTCAGCATCAGTAAAAGTAATCACCTCGCCTTTCGCCAAGGATATCCCTTTGTTCCGAGCCGCATAAGAACCGGGAGTGCTTTCATAAGCCGCAATCGCTTGACCAAATTGAGTGACTACCCCTTTAATATCTGCTGCTTCATCTGATGCATTATCGACAACAATCACTTCATATCCTGTTTGGGGATAGGTCTGATTTTCCAGAGCCTCTAAACAGAGTTTCAGACGCTCGGCGTCATTATAGACGGGAATGATGACAGATACAAATGGATGAGAATGAGATTCCATTTCCTTGGCGAGAAATCTGGGATTTGTTATCAATGAACTCTTTAGGGACAGGCGGTTTATAGTCTAGAAACCTGCATCGGGGCAGGTTTAGTCACATCTGGGTGCAACCGAAAAGATAGTAGTGAAACCCGCCCCTACAGACTCAAAACTCGCAACTTTGTTTACTTTGCCACAAGCTGTTGCTGGGGCTTTTTGGGCGACTCCTCTGTAGTAAACTCCTCGTGGTAAGACCGCTCAACATTAACATTCCACAAGTCATGATTTTCGCCAAGAATGTTTTTCACGGCTAACATTGCTGTCAGCATGGAGTGGTCTTGATTATTGTATCGGTGCATCCCGTTCCGACCGACCGTTTGCAGGTTATCAAAGGTTTCGATATAGTCTTGAATGACTTGAAGATGTTTACGGTACTCGCCGTCATAAACGGGATAGGCTTTATGTTGACGGATAACCACGCCGTCTTCAACATCACCCTCCTTAACACCTATATTTAGATCAATCGCCTCACGACTAGCTAACTTAATCAGCTCGACATCCGACAATTCCCAAAGCGGATCACCTTCGCTGCAAAAATATTCCATCCCCAAGCAGGTTTTACTCGGATCAGGCACCATCGCCGGACTCCAATTCTTGAAGTTTTGAATGCGTCCCACTTGGAATTCTGGACTATGGATATAAATCCAGTTGTCGGGAAATAGGTCGGGCTGATTTACAATCAGGGAGACAATCAGAAAATCTCGATACTTAAGACCTTTTGCCGCTTCTAATACATGGTCAGGCGGCGGAGGATCGAGTCGATAAAGGAGGGCAGTTACAGGCATACTAGAAATGAAATGATCGCCTGTGAATTGCAGGGTTTCACCCCCTTGTTTTGCTGTGATACTCTTAATCCGAGTCCCTTCCCGTTCGATGCGAGTCACGGTTGTATGCAGATGCACTGGAGCGCCTTGACTCTCTAGCTTTTCCTGGCAACGTTCCCACATCATTCCCGGTCCCAAAACGGGATACTTAAATTCCTTAATTAAACTTTTGGCATTTTGACTTTTGAAGACGGCATTGATCACCGCTCGTTTGAGAGACATCCCTTGAATGCGCTGTGCTGCCCAGTCTGCACGAATTTGGCTGCAAGGAATTCCCCAAACTTTTTCGGTGTAAGTCTTAAAGAAGATTCTATAAAGGCGACGCCCAAAGCAGTCAATCACCCACTCTTCAAACGTTTCTGGCTCAAAATCAGGATTTAATTTAGCTCTGATTTTTGCCCTTAAGTAACTCACCAGAATTAGGAAACTTTGGATGATGCCAAGATTAGATAGGGCGTTGAACAGAGAAAGGGGATAGTTGTAAAACTTGCCCTGATAATAAATCCGGGACAGGCGCGGAACTTGGATAAATTCGTCTCCCAGAATTTCGTACCAAAACTGATCGACTTCGCCCACCTTGGTGAAAAAGCGATGACCGCCAATGTCAAAGCGATAGTCTTTGTAGGTTTCGGTGCGGGAAATCCCACCCACTTTATCTGCTTTTTCCAGGACGATGGGTTTAATTCCTCGTTTGAGGAGTTCGTAACCCGCCGTCAAGCCAGCAGGACCGCCTCCAATAATTACCACTGGATGATGGGTCAAGGATTTGCCTCCTAATGCTTTATTATCTTCGATATGTAGAGGACTAGAAAGAGTTGCCAATTACTAAAGAAACCAAAATTGAGGCACCGACTAATTCACGAGAAATTGACGCAAAGATCCGTTTCTCAATCACTAACAAGTCGCCCCAGGGTAATGTTTTCCAGGTTGGGATCGTCGGTTGATAGGTTTGCCAGTGGTGACGAACTAGCCCGATCGCAAAGGCTAATCCGCTATAAAAATAGTATAGCCAGTGCCAGGGTACGGTTTGCAGGGCGAATAGGAAGCCGCGTTTTTGATAAAAGAATTTATAGACGGAGGCGTTGATTGCCAACAGCCCTAGACTCAATCCCGCGATGCCAACCCATGCAGCCGATACCCACCAAACGGCGATTAGTGCCGCTAATAAGGTATACACCAAGACTACACTGACGCGGTTAGAGAGGTTGAGATTCAAATCATTGACCATTTCGCGATCGCGTAATATTATCGCTGTCCAAGGGATTGCCCGATAAAAGATATCCGCTCTCAGCAGGGAGTAGGTTCTCCAGCATTTCAGATGTTTGACTTGGATGGTTTTACGCAAGCCAATTTGATACCCTCTGCGTTTCAGCCGATTGCCTAATTCAATATCTTCAACACAAGGGAGACGATAACTCTCGTCAAAGCCGCCAATTGCTAAGAAAATATCCCGCCGGATTGCACCACAAGCCCCCCAGAAAGTAGAGGCGTCTTCTGATCCGGTTTGATGGGTGTAGTGATGGAATAAATTTTTATACTGAGACAAGAAATTAGGTGCCCCCGGCTGATCATCGTAGGAGCCAATTAGGGCGGCGAGTTCAGGTTCCTGGTGGAAGGTTGTCGCCACTTTACCGATGGTGTTATCATGTACCTCGACATCGGCATCGACGAAGAAAAGAATATCACCGCTTGCTGCCTGAGCGCCTAAATTGCGAGCTTTCGCCGGTCCGCCAGAGGTGGGAACTCGAATCACCTTAGCACCGAAGTCTTGAGCGAACTGCCCAGATCCGTCAGTATCGCCGTCAGCGACGACAATCACTTCCGATGGTTGGGGTGAGGCTTTCGCTAAACTGGCAAGGCAACGACGAAAGGCTTCGCCACCGTTATAGACAGGGATAATTACCGAAATAGTCGGTGTTGCGGTAGAACGTGTCATCTGGCTCCTAGTCGTGGGGGGTGTTGGGGCTAGTTTACTTGTTAGCTTTGTTTACAGCATCCATCTGGGGGCAGATAGACAGTGTTGCTGGCATTCTAGTCAAGCTATATACCAGAAATCCTGAAGATATACTTTTATAAATCTTAATCAAGGTTTGGGGTGAGCGATCGCTTATATTGATTTTCTTTACGGAATCTTCACGCAATTCGCGTATTTGGGGCGATTGTATGAAGTCTTCGTGAAGATTGCCATTATGTAACGTCTGATACGGAAATCAAACTTAAAATAATTTAAATAACGGTTCAGAATAAACAATGAACCTTTGGGGGGAGGGCGACCCGATCGGATTGAGTGGACTACCGTTGCGGATTAATGCAGGCGGGTCGCCCCTACATGGACATTGATGCGGTGTGGGTCGCCCCTACATGATCAATGACCAATAACCAATGACCAATAACCAATGATATTTTAGGCGATCGCTTAAACCTGTGGGCGCAGGGCGACCCGATTTTTTTGATAGGACTACCGTTGTGAATTAATGGAGGTGGGTCGCCCCTACATGGATATTGATGCGGTGCGGGTCGCCTCTACATGACATAAGACCAATGAACAATCACATTTTAGGCGATCGCATGAACCTTTGGGCGCAGGGCGACCCGATCGGATTGAGTGGACTACCGCCCTTGAATTAATGCAGGCGGGTCGCCCCTACATGGACATTGACGCGGTGTGGGTCGCCCCTAAATGACAAATGACAAATGACAAATGACAAATGACAACCTAAGCGATCGCCTGTCCAATCTTGTGGACTTTGATCAGACTCGTGGTTCCTGGCGTACCAATGGGAACACCGGAGGTAATCACCACTTTATCCCCGTATTCGGCTAACTCCATCTCCACCGCAGCATTCACCACATTAGTTAACATCTGTTCGGCATTGTATACAGGGGTAATCAGATAAGGTTGCACTCCCCAAGACAAAGCCAACTGACGATAGGTACTTTCTTCTGGCGTAAACGCAATAATCGGGGTTTTGGGGCGATACTTAGACACCAGTCGGGCGGAACCGCCGGATGAAGTGTTGCACATAATTCCCCGTGCGCCTAATTGACTGGCAATATGACAAGCGGCTTCGGCTACGGATTCGGTGGTGCTAATACTGCAACTGGGAAACTCAGACGAGGTTTGCAATCCTTCGGCTAGGGCTTTTTCCGTCTGGATAGCTATATTGTTCATCATTTCCACGGCGGCGATGGGATATTGTCCCACAGCAGTTTCACCCGAAAGCATCACCGCATCCGTCCCATCTAAAATTGAGTTGGCGACATCCGTGGCTTCAGCGCGAGTCGGATCAGGAGCGTTGATCATTGACTCTAGCATCTGGGTGGCTGTAATCACAGGTTTACCGAGTTGGTTGCAGCGACGAGTAATTTCTTTTTGGATTAAGGGTACTTGATCCAACGGCGTCTCAACTCCCAAGTCACCACGAGCAATCATAATTCCATCCGCAGTATGGAGGATTTCCTCTAAGTTTTCCACCGCTTCCCGTTTTTCAATTTTGGCAATCACACGGGTTTTAGCGCCTGCGGCTTCAATCATTCGCCGCACGGGTTCTAAATCACTGGCGCTTCGCACAAAAGACACCGCCACCCAGTCAATCCCCGATTGCAACCCAAAACGCAAATCGGTCATGTCTTTTTCGGTAACGGAGGTGACGGGTAAATAGGTTTCAGGTAAGTTAACCCCCTTTTTAGAGGACAGGAGTCCACCAATTTTCACCAAGGCGCGAATGCTATCCGTATCCCGTTCTGTGACAATCAACTTGACTCGACCATCATTAATCGAAATCGGTTCACCTACGCGCACCATAGCAAACAGGGTGGGAATGGGTAAGGGAATCTCATCCGAGTTGTTGCCTTCCTCGTTTAACACAAAGGTTACTTCATCCCCCGTTTTCACATTAATCCCATCGGGAGGTAGTTTTCCCAGACGAATTTTCGGTCCGCATAAATCTTGCAGCAGGGCGAGGGGTTTGCGATGTTGGCTACTAATTTCTCGGAGTTGCTGAATCGTCTGTCCGTGAAACTCATGGGAACCGTGGGAAAAGTTTAACCGGGAAACATCCATCCCCGCTTCGATCAAGGCATCAAGGCGTTCGGGTGAGGCGGTAGCGGGTCCAATGGTACAGATAATTTTAGTGCGACGCATAGGATACTGGGTCATAACGGCAATAGAACTGATGTTCTCTCTAGCGTTTAATTTTCAGGGTCTACACACCCCTACCAATCCAACGTCCGCCTAACCGGATGATTTGTGATCCGGGATGGCGCAGGAGAACACCTGTCATGAAGAATAGATCAACTTTTTGGAAAAGGGGGTGTCGGGTGTGGGGTGTTGGGTGTGGGGTGTTGGGTGTGGGGTGTTGGGTGTGGGGTGTTGGGTGTGGGGTGATGGGTGTCGGGTGTTGGGTGTCGGGTGTTGGGTGTCGGGTGTCGGGTGTGGGAAGCAGGGGGAGTAAATAAATGACGAATGACAAATGACAAATGACCAGTTACAACTATGGGCAGATTTTTCGGGCAATCTTGATTAGCACTTCTACCCCTTAACCCTGACTTCAGATAGAAGTAATCCTCTGATAAAAATTAGTAGGCTTGTTATTGAGTGTCCAGCATTTTCCCGTCCTCTCAAACATCCGAGACGGGTTAGTGAGGCGCTGAACCCTTGTTTTAAAACCTAACGAGCATCAAGTTATATAAATTGCCAATATCAAATAATTGCCATCTTGTCTTGAATAACTGTTAAGTAGCTCAAGTAACTATAACTACGGAGGATATAAAATCATAATGGCTAATAATCCAATTTTCAAAATTAAAGAATACGGTCAAAGTATCTGGATGGATTATCTGGATCGCCAGCTCATCGAATCCGGTGAACTGAAAAACAAAATTGAGACTCGTGGAATCAGCGGGATTACCTCAAATCCCAAGTCCTTTGCTAAGGCGGTGTCGAATAACCGAGTTTACGATAGCGATATCGAAGCGGGGATCAAAGGTGGAAAATCGACCTCAGAGATTTACGAATCTCTGATCTTTGAAGATATCCGCAACGCCTGCGATATTTTCCGCCCCATCTACGAAGAATCTGGCGGAACCGATGGCTTTGTCAGTATCGAAGTTTCCCCTCACTTAGCGCGGGATACCCAACGCACGGTTGAAGAAGCCCGACGCTTTTTCCGCGCCATTGACCGGAATAATGTGTTTATTAAAATTCCGGGGACGAAAGAGGGATTCCCGGCGATTGAACAGGCAATTTCCGAAGGGATTAATGTTAATATCACCCTCTTGTTTTCCGTAGAGAGTTACGTGGAATCGGCTTGGGCTTATGTTCGTGGCTTAGAAGCACGAGTTGCTGCTGGTAAACCGATTGAGAATATTGCTTCAGTAGCGAGTTTCTTCCTCAGTCGCATTGATACCAAGGTTGATAATCGCATTGATGAGAGACTCACGGGGATTGGTACAGAGGAATTAAACGAAGAAGCCCGCTTACGGGAACTGAAAGGAAAAGTCGCGATCGCGAATGCCAAAGTTGCCTATCAACGGTTTAAGGAAATTTTCGAGAGCGATCGCTTTAAAGCCTTAGCTGAACAAGGGGCAAATATACAGCGGGTTCTCTGGGCAAGTACCAGCACTAAAAATCCGGACTACAGTGATGTCATGTATGTGAATGAGTTGATTGGTCCGAACACCGTGAATACTCTACCCCCGGATACGATTGAAGCTTGTGCTGATCATGCCGATGTCGCCCCCAATCGGGTAGAAACTGAGGCTGATAAAGCGCAGAAGACGCTGGAAAGTCTGGCTGAACCTGATATTCAGATCGACTATGACCAAGTTATGGCAGAACTGGTTGAGGAAGGGATTGAAAAGTTTGCTAAACCCTTTGATTCGTTGATGAAATCGATTGAAGAGAAAGCTGAACAGCTTACGCCAGTTTGATGTTAGGTCAACAAAGGGCGGGTTTTGTACAAACGTTACCATTAACCACCAAACGAATGTCCCTAAACCCGCCCCTACAGATGCAAACGTCAAACTTAAACAAAGGGCGGGTTTTGTACAAACGTTATCATTAACCACCAAACGAATGTCCCTAAACCCGCCCCTACAAATTCAAACGTCAAACTTAAACAAAGGGCGGGTTTTGCAACCAAGCTAGGAAAGACAATTAATATTAGTCCCTAAACCCGCCCCTACACAATCAAAATTCCTATGAATGCCCCAGCTATTGCGATCGCGTCTAAACCCACGCCCCCAGAACGCCAAAATCTGGAACACCAAGCCGATTACAACACCATATCATCTTTACCAGAGGTTTGGTCGTTAGCCGCCCAGCGATTTGGGGAGACTGTCGCTTTACACAACCCCTACGCCAAACCCGAAATCAAGCTAACGTTTGCCCAGATGTGGCAGCACATTCAGCAGTTTGCGGCTGGATTACAAGCATTAGGCGTCTCGGCGGGCGATCGGGTGGCTTTGTTTTCAGAAAATAGTTCCCGCTGGTTTGTTGCTGACCAAGGTATTATGACCACTGGGGCGGTTGATGTGGTGCGAAGTTCTCAAGCGGAACAAGAGGAACTTCTCTATATCCTTAAGGATAGTGAAGCGACTGCCTTAGTTGTGGAAAATCAAGATACCTTAACTAAGCTGGATCAGCATTTGCACGATTTGCCGATTCAACTGGTTATTTTATTATCCGATCAGGAACCGGATACTGAGTCAGAGTTGAATATCCTCAATTTTCCCCAGGTGTTGGAACAGGGAAACAATCACACATTTCAACCGATTGAACAAACTCCTGACACCCTCGCCGCCTTAGTTTATACCTCTGGCACCACCGGGAAACCCAAGGGTGTTATGCTCACTCATGGCAACCTATTGCATCAAGTCACTAGCTTGGGTGCAATTGTACAACTAGAAGCAGGCGATCGCGTCTTGAGTATTCTCCCTCCTTGGCATGTTTATGAACGCGCCATTGAATACTTTGCCCTCTCCCAAGGCTGTACCCTGGTTTATACCACGCTGCGCCATGTTAAGCGAGATCTGAATGCCCAACACCCGAATTATTTTGTCTCGGTTCCCCGTTTATTGGAATCGATTTATGAGACGGTGCAAAAGCAGCTAAGTAAAGAATCTGCCGGAAAACAGCGCCTGGTAAATACCCTCTTCTCGATTAGCGATCGCTATATTCAAGCCCGTCGCCTTGTTAATGGCTTAAGTTTAGAACAGCAGCAACTCTCTGGATTCCAACGCCTCTGGGCTAGATTTCAATGCTTGACATTGGTTCTGATTCATGCATTAGCTGACCGATTCATCTACAAGAAAATCCGCGAACAAATCGGTGCAAACTTAAAGCAAACCATCTGTGGAGGCGGCGCACTTTCCCAAAAATTAGATGATTTTTATGAAATAATTGGTATTGAGGTTCTTGAAGGTTATGGTTTAACCGAAACCTCGCCCGTTCTCACCGCCCGTCGTTCTTGGCATAACCTCCGGGGTTCTGCGGGTAAACCGATTCTAGAGACAGAAATTCGCATTGTTGATCCAGACACCAGAGAAACCCTTCCCCAAGGAGAAAAAGGATTAGTTTGGGCGCGGGGATCTCAAATCATGCAGGGTTATTATCGCAACCCGGAAGCGACGGATAAAGTCATTGATGCCCAAGGGTGGTTTAATACCGAAGACTTAGGCTGGTTAACGGTTCAAGAAGACTTAGTTTTAACCGGACGGGCAAAGGATACAATTGTCCTGAGTAATGGTGAGAATGTCGAACCGAAACCGATTGAAAATGCCTGTATGCGGAGTCGTTATATTGATCAGATTGTGGTGGTGGGTCAAGATCAGCGATCGCTGGGCGCTTTAATTGTACCGAATTTCGATAACTTACAAGGGTGGGCAGAACAGAATCAGTATCACTTGCAACTTCCCGATGAAGAATCTGCTTCCGGTGAGGAAATGATTGACTTAAATAGCAAACCAGTTCAGGAATTTTTCCGCCAAGAAATCAATCGAGAATCGAAAAATCGTCCCGGTTATAATCCCAATGACCGCATTGGTGTATTTCGCTTGATTACAGAACCTTTTTCTCAAGAAAATGGTATGTTAACTCAGACGCTGAAAATCAAGCGTCATGTAGTTAGGGAACAGTATAGAGATTTGATTGACGAGATGTTTGCTTAAGCCGCGATGATGGGAATTAAACTTAGAATTCAATCCTTACTATTCGGATTCGTTGTGATTGGGCTATCTGCCTGTTCTACTTCTCTGAGAGTGGGTTGGTTCAGTAGGAATCTGCCAACTCAGACAACAGCCTCCTATAACACCTTCACAGGTACAGAACGACGGCAAATTGAGGTTGATGCCGGAGATGAAGTTGTCCTTGACGTTCAGTCTGAGGTGACGAAAGGCGATTTAGATATCAGAATCCTCGAACCGGATCAAGAGGTGCTAAAAAGGATAGAAACGAATCGCGATCGCGAGTATAAATTTGAGGCAGAAGAAACCGGAAACTACTGGGTCGTGATTACGGGCGATAATGCGGGAGGAAGTTATGAGATTCAGTGGGACATAACCTCATAAATCAATTGTAGGGGTGTAGGGGCGGGTTTAGGGACTAAATTCCGCTATTCACCGATAACGGAAAAACAAAACCCGCCCTCCCCACCGATAACATAAAAACAAAACCCGCCCTATCTCACCGATACAGCACTTTCCGCTCTTATGGGATACGTCTGATCCCCCTAAATCCCCCTTAAAAAGGGGGACTTTAACGGTAGCAGGGTGTATTAATATAGCTGTTACCGCTGTAACGAAACAACAAAACCCGCCCTTGTTTTTAAGACCAATGAACAATGAACAATGAACCATGAACAATCAAAACTTATTGCGCTGTAGCCAATCCTTTATTTAATTGCCGCATATACTGATCTAAATCCCCAGCCACTTGACCCGATAAAAAATAAGCGCCGAGTAAATTGGGAAACGACATAGCGATTAACATACCATCGCTAAAATTAATCACCACACCCGAACTTAAAACCGCCCCCGTAAAAACCGCCAGGATAAACAACACCTTATAGATAATTACATTATTCTGTCCAAACAAATAATCCCAACAGCGTTCGCCGTAATAACTCCAGGAAATCATCGTCGAGAAGGCAAAAAAGAAAATCGCGATCGCAAGCATCAGGGGAAACCAGGAAATCGCTGTACCAAAGGCGGCTGAGGTGACTTCCGCGCCACTGAGTTGATTAAATTCGGGATTGCGATAGACGCCTGTAATCACAATTACCAATGCCGTCATATTACAGATCACCACCGTATCAATAAACGGTTCCAAGAGTGCCACAATCCCCTCTCGCACAGGTTCTTGGCTTCTGGCGGCGGAATGTGCGATCGCGGCTGAACCCACCCCCGCTTCATTAGAAAACGCTGAACGCCGTAATCCCTGAATCATCACGCCAAACACTCCCCCTTCCACCGCCTCTGGGGATAATGCGCCGTTAAGAATCGTCAGCATCGCGCCAGGAATATCCATAAAATTCGTCACCAGAATCCACAGCGCCGCCACAAAGTAAATCACACACATCGCCGGAACAATCGCACCAGCCACTTGACCAATGCGTTTAATCCCACCAATAATCACCATTCCCACGAAAGTAACCAGAATCAAGCCATAAAGCCAACTGCGTCCCACAAACCAGGGTACAACGGTGGTTATCGCCGCATAAGATTGGTTCGCCTGAAACATACTTGCGCCGCCAAATGCGCCACCAATACCCAGAATGGAGAAGATCACCGCTAACACCTTCCCCAAGTTCTGATGTCCCATTTCCGCCAAACCCGCCGACAAATAGTACATTGGACCCCCAGCCACCGTACCATCGGGTTTAATCACGCGATATTTTTGACCCAGGGTACATTCGACAAACTTACTCGTCATCCCAAACAGTCCCCCCAGTGTCATCCACACCGTCGCACCGGGACCTCCTAAACTGATTGCGATCGCGACTCCCGCAATATTACCCAATCCCACAGTAGCCGAAAGCGCCGTTGCCAGGGCTTGAAAATGAGACACCTCCCCGGCTTCCGTCGGATCATCATACTTTCCCCTTAACACCTCAATCGCGTGCCAAAAACCCCGGATGTTAATAAATTTCATCCGCAGGGTGAAGAAAATCGCACCGCTAATCAGCCAAAGGACACTGATCGAAAAAATACCTAGGGTTAAAAACTGCACTGTGGTCTGCTCACTCAGGATAGAATGGTATGCCCTTATAAGTGTTACAGTGCATCCGGTGCTTCTTCAACTACTTTGCGGTCTATGGGTGATTATCGAGGCACATAGCGATTATCTTACTTTTCTTGCTCTCCTATATTCAATCCGAAGCTGTTGTACAGAAGGATTCTCAGCTTCAATAAAGCTATCCCGCTGAACTTCCTCTAATCCTAAGTCCTGAAATTGGGCAAGTTCCTGATTAGAAAGCGCCCAAGGTGGACCATCAGGTTCAGCCTCTGTCTGGCGAAATCGCGTGATTACTAACAGGATTCCCTCTATAGCCACCAAAGCCGCGATCGCATCAATCACAGTTGATCGTACATTTAATGGTAACGCTTGGATATTCCGGCATTCTAATACCAAGTCAAACTGATGACGCCAAGCTGGATCTAACGCGAACAAATCAGCGACAACATAGCTAACTGGGGAATTGGGAAATCGTTGCCGACACCAGGCGATCGCGGTTGGAGAAATATCAAAGGCTGTCACGTTGAAACCCACTCTCGCCAAGGCTTCCGCATCATCACCTAATCCACAGCCAATGACTAAAGCCGAGCGATGATTGCCTTGGGGCTGATTTTTATTTAGCCAATCTTGGAAATAGGGATGGGGTTTTAAACGCGCCCACGGTACTTGATCGGGATCACGATTGGCTTGGGAATATAAGCGATCAAACCATCCAGAGGGATCGGATTTGTTTAGCGCTTCTGTTGCCAATAATTTGACTTTCTGCCGTAATCCTTCGGGTTGTTTTTCAAACATCAAACAGTCTCCAAGGGGGGCAAGGGGGGATGGAGAGGGGCTGGGGATGAGGGCTGGACTAAACCCTACCTATGCGGCATGTAACTCCATCTGACTCCCTAAAATCTGCTCAATCTTCTGGTATAACTCTGCTTGGGTATGAGGTTGAAGCATTTCCAAAGACGCCCGTAACCGTTGCCTATCGGAGAAGGGTAACATTGCCATCAACTCGTCCGCCTCTTCTAGCATACGCTCTTGGGCTTCTGGAATTAGGTTCATCCAATTCGATAACAGCAAGTTACGCTCTATAATCGTTAATTTCCACTGATATTCAGGCATCCTGATCGGCTCCTCTATTCCTTCGTTTTCCTTTGTTCAGGATTTACTGGTGTGGATCAGGATGCTTTGCTGGTTAACTCACAACTCTCTCATCTTCCCAACTTTGTCCCGTTTCGCTAACATCTTCCTCATCTCCTATAACGGGTGTATCAATCATCCCACTCGTTCCGGAATCAGGCTCATCCTCGGATAACCGATTTCCTCGCCCAATCTCTCGCATTTTCCATATAAATCAGTATCCGTTTCCAATATTTTTTCCAGTCTCCCTCTATCTTTAAGCAGTTTTTGACCGTCTCTAGGTAGAAAATAGTCGTGCGGCGTTCATCATTGTCAGGGCATCGCTCCAAAATCAGATTGTAGAGCTGCTGCCAATGATATTGCCAGTTGCCTTGCTCCGGATGGAAAATTGCCTCAAACAGGTTTCGCCAGAAAAACTCAATCGTGCCAATATCCTTAAGATGTTCTGGCGTTGGTTTATCCCAGCCAGTATGGCGAGCGCGTAAATCACTAATCGGCGGCAGATGTCCGCTCATAGATAACAAGGGGGCTAAAATCACTGATGCATATTTTACCTATACCCAGAGATAATGGGATGGTGGATGGCAATAGGGTACGGAAGCAGAGGGAGCTGGGGGAGCTGGGGGAGCTGGGGAAGCAGAGGGAGCTGGGGGAGCTGGGGGAGCTGGGGGAGCTGGGGAAGCAGAGGGAGCTGGGGGAGCTGGAGGAGACAAGGACGAATGACTATCCCTACCGTTAACTTTAATTGTCCCCACCTACTTACACCTTGTCTAACTTGCCCAACTAAAAAACAGCGCGGCTAGGATAATCAACCCCAAAAGCGCTAGAGGAACCCAGAGATTCGCCAGCTCGATCATTTGGTTGTGTTTTACCGTTGGTTACGGGAATGAATCCATTGATTATCGATAAACAAACTATAAACTAAATTGGATGATGAGGACAGGATGACCTATCTCGACCTAGTGACATGGCTGCGAGAACGCACAGCTTTTAGCATTCTCTCCGATGAAATTTTACAGGCGATCGCGCCACGAATGGAAGCGCTAGCGGTAAATGACCAGGAGCGTCTCGTTATCGAAGATACCCCGGTAGACTATCTCTATATTCTGCAACAGGGGCGTATTGAAGGCTACCGAACCAACCAACTGGGTTCGATTTGGGGCGTCAGTTGGCTTCCTGGCGCTGTGATTCATTTACAGGAGTTACTTCTCAATCAATCGGCTCAAAGAACTATCCTTACCCGCAGCGACAGTCATCTGTGGCGCATCCCAGCCGAACAATTCCGACACTTAATCCACCAGTATCCAGAAATATCCCAAGCCTTCTCACCCCAACTTGCCCAAGACTTGGCACACCTGTCGTCTCAACTCAAGGTTGAACAAGAACGCCAGGTGGCGCTGCGCCCCTATTTAGTCAACAAAGCAAAACGGGGGATTATTGGTAGAAGCCGTTATGCGGTGCGACTGCGACAACAAATCAAACAAGCCGCCGATACTCGCCAGTCTGTACTCATTTTCGGTGAACCAGGATTGGAAAAAGACAACACCGCCGCGCTGATTCACTTTGGTTCAGCCTATCGCCGCGAACCTGTGATTAAAATCGATTGTAGTAAAGTTCAAGCCAGTGGTGCGGAACTGTTTGGGCGGGAAGGGGGAAAACCGGGACTCATTGATTCCCTGAACACAGGGACGTTGATTCTCAATAATGTAGATGAATTGCCCCAGGATTTAATGCCTCAACTGGCAACTCTATTAGAAACTGGAACGTATCAACCTGTCCGCCGTTCTCTAGAACAATTGACCCAGGTGAAACAGTGCAACGCCCGGATTATTATGATTACCGAAACGGCGCTCCCCACCATTAACCCTCTGGTTGGGCAAGTGATTAAAGTTCCGCCACTACGGGTGAGAAAAACGGATATTAGCGACCAGATGAACTATTATATTAGTCTCTTATGTCGCGCCAAAGGGATTAATAAACCCAAAATTACACCCGAAGCCCTACGTCAATTACAAGCCTATGATTTTCCTGGAAACCTTAGGGAATTACAAAACTTAGTGGAACGGGCGCTGGTTCAAGCTAACTCTGGCAAAGAACTCACGGAAGAACTGTTGTGGCCCTCCCAGAGTAAGAAAAAACAATTCCGCTTTAATCTCTTAAATGCCTATCCCCAACTGCGGCGATTTCTCAGGAGTGATTGGTGGCCCGATCGCATTAACTATGGATTTACCTTAAGCTTGTTTGCCCTAGTCGTAATCATGGGCTTTATCGGTCCCCAAACCCGTGAGGAAAACTTCACCTTAAATCTCTTTTGGGCATGGTGGTGGCCCCTCGTCCTGATTGGCTTTCCCTTTGTCGGACGCCTCTGGTGTGCCGTGTGTCCGTTTATGATTTATGGGGAAGTGACCCAGAAATTATCCCTGTGGCTATTTCCGCGTCCGTTAAAACCGTGGTCGCGACAGTTAGCTGAAACCTGGGGCGGCTGGTTTTTGTTTGGCTTATTTGCCTTAATTTTCCTGTGGGAAGAACTCTGGGATTTAGAAAATACGGCGTATCTTTCCGCTTGTTTACTCCTATTAATTACGGCGGGGGCAATGATTTTCTCTGCGATTTTCGAGCGTCGGTTTTGGTGTCGCTATTTGTGTCCCATTGGCGGCATGAATGGTCTATTTGCCAAGTTGTCGATGACGGAGTTACGGGCGCAGCAGGGAACCTGTTCAGCGGAATGTAGTACCTATCAATGTTATAAAGGTGGACCCCAGAAAGGAGAGGGAATGGAAACCAATGGCTGTCCATTGTATTCCCATCCCGCCCAGTTACAAGATAATCGGGATTGTGTCTTGTGTATGACGTGTTTAAAAGCTTGTCCCCACCGTTCTGTGGAGGTCAATTTGCGTCCGCCAGGGATTGAGTTGTGGACAACCCATATCCCTCGCAGTTATGAGGTGGCGTTATTGTTGTTGTTGTTAGGCGGTGTGTTTTTGCATCACTTACCGGAGTTAAATCAGCAACTGAATTTACACCTAGATTTGAGTCAATTTGGCACACACGCTTGGTTTTCGCTGGCGGTTTTGAGTCTCCCGGCGTTGATTCCTTTAATTGCGTATGGTGGAATTCAATTAACTTACCGACTGATTCAGACGCTCAATTTAACGATACCTAATCCCAAGCCGCGATCGCTGATTGAGTTGGCGTATGGATATTTACCCTTGGTGTTGGCGGGGAATCTGGCGCACCATTTACGTTTGGGGTTGACGGAAGCGGGACGGATTTTGCCTGTAACGTTTGCCACGTTTGGATTAAGTGGTGAGGGATTACCCGTGTTTGTGGCGCATCCGGCGGTGATTGCGTTTTTACAGGGAGTAACGTTGATTGCTGGTGTACTGCTGAGTATGGTTCTGACACAGAAAATTGCTAGTCAGCCCGTGCGATCGCTCCTGATGCAACATTTAGGGATAGTGGCTTTGGGGATAAGCCTTTGGGCGATTATCGTGGTGTAGTCATTCGTCATTCGTCCTTACAACCTCTGCACCCTTGCACCTGTAGAGACGTTGCATGCAACGTCTCTACATTTCTGAAAAGCGTATCCATACCACAAATTCAGAGATTTGTCAAAACACGGGCAATAGGTTTTCGAGAATAAACCTTCAGTAGGGTAACTAGCGAAACCTCTATCTCCTTCCTTGGTTTTCCTGGGGGATTGGGGAGAAGTTTGCTATTTATTCTTTATTCCGGAATCGCCATGAAGCACAGTGACTGGTTGCGCCTAACCAAAGAAGGTGAACGTCTTTGTTCAGTTCTCAGACAGCAGGGGTATCAATGTCAAAAACAACCTCGCCGTCTGGCTTGGAACGTCACTAAAGCAGAAGAGTCTCATACATTGACCTATTTACCCGCGCCGATAGCCAGTTGGACAGTTCTACCCAATCAGGAAACTCCCGCCCGAAAACAACTGATGTTATTGGTGCGTAATGCGCTCAAACAGGAACGGTTAGAGACACTGACGAGTCAGTCGGACATTCAAAAACCGTTAGACTTAACCCGTCCTTGGGTCATTATCCGCTTATTGAATGATGCTCGTCGCTATACGGTAGCCCGATTTTACAACCGTCAAGACGCTGAAGATCACAAACGTGTACTCCGTCGCTTTATGCGTGGGGCTGAATTTGAGGTGATTTTTGACCCTTACGAGGAGTGATGTGATTCGTCATTTGTCATTTGTCATTTGTCATTTGTCATTTTTCATGGGTAGTGGGAGCATCTTGCTCCCTGGAATACTCTATGAAAACGCTACAGATTATATAGAGAGCGAGTCAAAGACGATTGATTTGATGTGAACCGTATTTCATTGTCTTTTAGCAAATAAAAGTATGTTTGTCAATTTATTTGAGTAAAAAGTGAATCTGAAATACCGAAAACTGTGAGTATTAAACGCTCAATAAGGATGACACATACAAGGTTGAGTCATGGGCTGACAGGGAGCGATCGCAGATGATCGAAGAATCACCGCTATAGCTGATCCCTCCACTTAATGCGGCAATTCCAGTCCCGCCAGTCCCACGTCAGAATGGTAATTTCTCGACATAAATCAGTTTCTTCATCAAATCTTTATCCAATTGTGGGAACTCTTTACGTAAACTTTATGAATAATTCTTAAATCAACTACGGAGTCATCTTTACAAAAAATTCATAAATAATCGAATTGATCTTTACAAGAGCTTTACCCACACATTCCGGAAGAAGAATATGATGAGAACAAAGGCTAAATGGGTAAACCACTTCCACAGTTCAATCAGCTACACTCGGAAAATAATGAACAAGACTTTAACGAAAATTGCAGTTACCGGTGCCAGTACAGTTTTAGGTGCTACCGCAGCCCTCGGCTTATCGATTCCCGCTCAGGCGGCTTTGATTGGTCCAGCCCAAGATTTTAATGTATTCGTCTTTGAAGATCTCGACGTTAACTCTGATGCTCACGGTAGGGTCGCCGTTGGTGGCGATGCAACATTGAATAATTTTGGGACGGCGACACAGTTACCTGCTGAGGGTGCGGGTGACACTCTAGTCGTTGGCGGCGACTTAAACTATAACGGAGGTCAAGTATTCGTCGGTGAGGTTGTTGTCGGTGGTCAGGCAAATCTCACGAATGTGGGACCCGAAAACTTGACGGTAAGACAAGGAAATCCCATTGATTTTGATGCGGCTGAGCGATTCTACCAAAATTATTCGGCTCAATTGGGGAATTTGGCTGCCAACGGCTCAGTTACAATACAACAATGGGGGGCAATCGAATTAAAAGGTAACAGTTCAGGGCTGAACATTTTTGAGCTTAATGCATCAGATTTAGCCTCTGCCACTAGTTTCAACATTGAATTTGATTCCAACTCGACGGTGTTGGTGAACGTAACGGGGAACCCATTCGATCTCCAGAATAGCTTTCAAATGAATCTTAATGGGAATCCAAATGGCGTTGGGGCTAACCAGGTTCTCTTCAACTTTGCTGATGCTACGCAGCTCAACTCTCGTAATTTCTCTTGGCAAGGCAGCGTGTTAGCTCCGTTCGCTGATTACAATGAGTTCTCGAATGGTCATATTAATGGACAATTGATTGCCAAGTCAGTGACAGGAACAAGTGGAGAATTCCACATCGTTGCTCCGAATAATGGAAACAGTTCGGTACTATTTGAAGGAGATGATTTGCCTGATCCGGAAGCTGTTCCCGAACCGCTAACGATTCTAGGTTCCGGTATGGCGTTAGGATTTGGGGCGTTCTTTAAACGCCAACAGTCAAAAAAACAAAAGAATGCCAACTAATAATCTGAATTGATTGATCACTCTTATGCTCAGAATTTGTAGGGGTACGATACATCGTACCCCTACACTGTTTTACCGGGAAATTAGATATCCAGATCGGTCAAATCCAGTCGAGAACCGTAGGTTTCAATGAATTCCCGCCGGGGAGCAACCCGATCGCCCATGAGAACGGTAAAGATGCGATCGGCTTCAGCCGCATCTTCGATCTCCACCCGCTTCATCGTCCGCGTTTCCGGGTTCATGGTGGTATCCCACAGTTGTACTGGCATCATTTCACCCAACCCTTTAAACCGTTGGATCGTGTAATTGGCGTTAGCGGGGAACTCATTTTGAACCAGGTTCGTGAGTTCGCGATCGCTATAACAGTAGTAATGATTGCGTCCGCGTTCTACTTTATACAATGGCGGACAAGCAATATGGATATATCCCTGATCCACTAATGCTCGTTGATAGCGGTAGAAAAAGGTAAGTAACAGAGTACGGATATGAGCGCCATCGACATCCGCGTCAGTCATAATTACGACACGGTGATAACGCAGATTAGAGGCGTCAAACTCCTCACCTTTGATACCCAAACCCAGTGCCGTAATCAGAGACTGAATTTCTGTGTTCTTGTAAATTTTGGCATCATCTGTTTTCTCGATATTGAGGATTTTACCCCGTAGCGGTAGAATCGCTTGAAATTGGCGATCGCGTCCTTGTTTGGCACTTCCCCCTGCACTATCCCCCTCAACGATGAAGATTTCCGATTCAGCCGGATCTCTGGAACTACAATCGGCTAACTTACCCGGTAGAGGAGACGACTCTAATACAGACTTACGTCGTACCAACTCCCGCGCCCGACGTGCGGCTTCAGCGGCTTTAAAGGCTTGGATGGCTTTCTCTAAAACAGAATCAGCCACTTGAGGACGAAATTCCAAATACTCCGTCAACACTTCGCCCACCAGGGAATCAACGATACCTCGGACTTCGGTATTCCCCAGTTTGGTTTTGGTTTGTCCTTCAAATTCTGGCTCAGGGACTTTGACGGAAATGACACCGGTTAATCCTTCGCGAACATTCTCGCCGCCGAGGTTAGCCTCATTGTCTTTAAGTTTATTCCGCTTGCGTGCGATCGCGTTTAATGTCCGAGTTAGAACTGTCTTTAATCCCTCTAAGTGAGTTCCACCATCAATTGTGCGGATATTATTAGCAAATCCTAGCAGGTTATCGCTGTAAGCATCCACGCACCATTGCAGCGCCACTTCCACTTGCACATTATTCCGTTCACCCTGAACATAAATAATTTCTTGGTGCAGGGGTTCCTTTTCCCGGTTCATATATGCCACATATTCCTGGATACCCCCCTCATAGTGGTAGCTGTCTTGGCGTTCAGGAGAGATGCGGTGATCGGTAAACGTAATCCTCACGCCGCCATTCAAATAGGCGAGTTCTCGCAGTCGCCCTGCTACCGTGCTGTAGTCAAACTCGATCCCATTGGTAAAGATTTGGGTATCGGGTTTGAACGTCACCGAGGTTCCCGTGCGGTTTTCTTTACTGGGTTTGACAACCAACTCACCCATGGCAATCCCGCGTTCGTAGCGCTGGGTATGAACCTTTTTCTCTCGCCAAACCGTAACATCCACCCATTCTGACAGGGCGTTGACGACAGAAACCCCAACGCCGTGCAATCCGCCTGAGACTTTATACCCGCCGCCGCCAAACTTACCGCCCGCGTGCAGCACGGTCATTACGGTTTCCAAGGCTGATTTGCCGGTCTTAGAATGAGTATCAGTGGGAATACCCCGTCCATCGTCAGTCACGCTAACGGAACCATCGCTGTTGAAGTCAACTTCGATATGAGTACAATAGCCAGCCAGCGCCTCATCGATCGAATTGTCTACAACCTCGTAAACTAGATGATGGAGTCCCCGTGGACCGGTAGTACCAATGTACATTCCCGGACGTCTGCGTACCGCTTCGAGACCTTCCAAGACTTGAATCTGATCGGCACTGTAACTACTTGTCATATCAGGGTTTCTCCAGTAAACGCTTTCAGCGGTTTATATGCTTTAAAATGACAAAACACTCGAAAATTTTAACACAAAAGGGTTATAGGCGGCTACAGAGTAGTCTGAAGAGATATTTATAGAGGGGATAGACCTTACTTGGGATTGGGCAGGAGAGCGGAGGAGCAGAGAGGCAGAGGGGCGGAGGAGATAGGGGAGATGGGGGAGATGGGGGAGATGGGGGAGATGGGGGAGATGGGGGAGAGAAGAATTTTTTCAATGAACAATCAACAATCAACAATGAACTATAACAAACATCCCCAACTGATTGTGATATGTGGGACGACGGCGACAGGGAAGTCTGGGCTAGCGTTAGAATTAGCGCAGCGATTAAATACCGTAATCTTAAGCGCGGATTCCCGTCAAGTTTACCGAGAGTTTGATATTGGCACAGCTAAACCTTCAGTCGCCGAACGACAGTTAGTCCCCCATTACTTGATTGATATTTGCGCTCCCACCGAAACATTAACCGTAGCCGACTATCAGGAACAAGCCCAGGAATTGATTACATCTCTCCATTCGCCCCTATTACTGGTGGGGGGTACGGGCTTGTATATTAAAGCCATAGTCCGGGGATTAAAGATTCCCAGAGTCGCCCCCAATGAAAACTTGCGATCGCAGCTTTCTGGTTTGGGTCAAACTCAATGCTATAGCTTTTTACAACAAGTCGATCCCATTGCGGCTGAGAAAATTCATCCCCATGATCAAGTGAGAACATTACGGGCATTAGAAGTATTTTACATCACCGGACGCCCCATATCCGAGCAGCAAGGGGAAAATCCGCCGAATTATCCCATTCTTCAAATTGGTTTGCAATGTCAAGACGCTGACGCCCTCACCCGCCGTATTACCCAGCGCACCGAAATGATGGTGACAGCCGGATTAATAGAAGAGGTGAAAACATTGGTGGATAAATATAGCTGGGATTTGCCGCTTTTAGATACCTTAGGATATCGGGAAATGAAACACTATTTAGCGGGTGATATATCTTTATCTGAGGCAAAAGCGTTAACAGTTGTGCATACGCGACAATTTGCCAAGCGTCAGCGAACGTGGTTTCGGGCGTATCCAGACATTCAATGGTTTGATGCAGATCGTCCAGATTTAGTCGATCAAGTTTGGCAAGGTGTACAGGAATTTCGAGACAATATATCAATGAACTTAAGCTAGGTTTGTAGTTGCGCTTTAGCGCCATCAACATTTGCATCACTTATTACTAGCGTAGTACAGCTAAAATGGTGCAATAAGTTGTAGATTGGGTTGACGACAGGAAACCAAACAGAATATGTGATTTTTGTCAAAAAGACGACTGATGTGCTTGGGAGTTGAGTTCCGCCGCAAAGCTAAATTCTTTTGCTAATACACGGCAGTAAAAGACTCTGACTTTTGTCAAGTACAATTTATACCAAATTAGATGAGCTTACCCTGATTGCCCACCGGGAGTACCAACCTTAAGTCAGTGCCATTCAACTTAGTTCAACGTCGCGCTTTCTTTAAATCTCGCAGCAATGATTCGGCTTTCTTGACACCATCGCGATTGTCCTGACGCCGGAAGAGATCACGCGCTTTTTCCACAGCCGTAATCGCTTCTGCTATGCGCTCTCGTCCTTTTAATGCTAATCCTAAATTATAGTGGGCTTGGGCATCTTGGGGGGCAATTTCAATTAAGCGTCGATAGGCGACAATGGCTTCTAAGTAATTTTCCTCGGTGAGTAAAATATCACCAATAGCGGATTGAGCTTCAACTAAGTCTGATTGAACCGCCACGGCTCTTTGAAAGGCTTTCAATGCACCGACAAAATCTTCTTGAGCTTGGAGAATTTTGCCAATTTGCAGATAAACTTGACTATTATTGGGTTCTAGTTTTGCCGCTCGGTCAAAAACCTTCAGTGCGGTGTCGATATCGCCCTGAGTTAACCAAGCCATGCCCAATGTAAGCTGAATATTACTATCCAGAGGCGCTAAGGATTCAGCTTGTTGGAGTGCTTTAATCGCCTCTTGGGGACGCCCCTGCTGTAGAAAAACGGTACCCAGTAACTGATGAGCCTGAGCATTCTTGGGTTGAAGACTGATGACTTGGCGGTAAACTTGGATAGCGCCGTCATAATCCTTTTGACGCAGGAGGACAACGCCCAATCCCCAATAGGAGTTAATATGGTTGCGTTCAATTCTTAGGGCTTGACGATAAGCCTCTGCTGCTGGTGCATTCTCTCCGGCATTGGCTAAACTGTAACCGAGAGCATACTGAAATTCTGCATTATTCGGTTCCAGGGCAATTGCCTGTTGATACGCCCTAGCCGCTTCTCGGAAGTTCCCCTGACGCGCCTGGAGATAACCGATTCCGGAGAAAATCTTGGCATTATCTCGATCTAGATTAGCGGCTTGTTGATAGGTTGCGATCGCCTGAGGATAATTTCCCGCATCCACTAAGTCTCGCGCTTGGCGGAGTAACTCACGCAGCCGTTGTTGTTCCGGCTGTAGCTGGCTAACGAGCTGGGGTTGACTGACCCCGACCACAGGCGTTAGGGTTATCGTTAACCCGGTGACGAATAGGCTACTCACCAGAAATAGAGTCGGCTTGGACACAGCTAATCTTCTCGTCGCGATTGAGTGTAATGTGTTTGGTTTACGCCAACCAGAGCTAGACATCAGGACATCCTCAAGAGGCATATTCTAGGGTTCAGTGCCAGTTTTCCAGCAGAAATTTTGAACAAAGAGGATTGTAACAGAGAAAACCCATAACTTTAACCCGATTAACCCGATTAAGTGCGTGCATAGCGTCCAATCAATTCTGAAGAAGCCAGAATATGACCACTCATCGCCGCTTGTAGCTGTTCTTTAGTTGCACCTGCGTCTAATTTCAGGGTACGGTCAAGGGCGTAGAGTTTGAAAAAGTAGCGATGGATGCCACTGGGAGGACATGGACCCCCATACCCTAAATTACCAAAATTATTCTTACCTTGAGTCCCACCCTTCGGTAGTGGTTCTTGCGCCGGAATTCCTTGAGGTAACTGGCGAGTTTCTGGGGGGATATCATAGACAACCCAATGAACAAAGGTTTGCCCAGGCGCATCGGGGTCATCGACAATTAAAGCAAGGCTCTGGGTTCCTGTGGGGGGTGCATCCCAGTGAAGTTCAGGAGAAATCTCCTCTCCATCACAAGTGTACTGGGACGGAATCATCTCGTTGGCATTAAAGGCTTGACTTTCCAGGTTCATCGTATTTTTATCGGATGGGGTTTGCGAGTCTGTGGACGTGGAATTGTTATTTGCCGAATTACAACCAACTCGCGACAATCCCACTAACCCCAGTAAATTAGCACTCTGTCGCAGAAAGACTCTTCTATCTATAGACTTAGGCATAGCAATCTTTATCCAAAGTCGGGAACAGGGAACAGGGGAAAGAGACTGTTATTTTTGCTTATGCTTGCTTCATCAGCCCTCTTAAGTTTCGATTGGCAAGACACAATGGAGGATAGTGGAAAATTTTTCCCTCAATTGTAGGTAACAACGTGAACAGGATGAGTACAACAGCCGTCAATCCTTTTTTAGCGGGGAATTTTGCCCCAGTACAGGACGAAATCACCGCAGATGAACTAACCGTCATTGGTGAACTTCCTGCCGACTTATCCGGGATGTTTGTCCGCAATGGTCCGAATCCTCAGTTTCCCCCTATCGGTCACTATCACTGGTTTGATGGCGATGGGATGTTACATGGGGTGCAGATTAATCATGGTACAGCATCTTACCGCGATCGCTATGTCCGGACTCCAGGGTTTGAGAAAGAGCGAGAAGCGGGTCATGCTATCTGGACAGGGTTAATGGAACCTCCCAAGGACGAGAATTCCCCACCCTCGTTTAAAAATGTTGCTAATACGTCTGTTATCTGGCACGCGGGTCATTTTCTGGCGCTGTGGGAAGGGGGGGAACCCTACGCGATTAAGCTTCCGGAGTTAGAAACGATTGGTGCTTATACGTTCGAGGGCAAGTTAGCCTCTCCTTTCACGGCGCATCCCAAAATTGATGCCGTCACGGGCGAAATGATGTTTTTTGGCTATTCTCCCATGCAGCCACCGTTCTTAACATACAGCATTGTTTCGCGATCGGGTGAGTTGGTGCGTACTGTGCCAATTGACTTGCCAGAACCGGTAATGATGCACGATTTTGCCATTACCCAAGATTACACCCTGTTTATGGATTTGCCGATGGTGTTTAATCCCCAGGGAGAAGCCATGATTCAGTTTAAATCCGAACGTCCCAGTCGGTTTGGTATTGTTCCCCGTCACGGTGATAATAGCAGTATCCGTTGGTTTGAGAGTCCGTCCTGCTTTGTTTTCCATACGCTGAATGCCTATCAGGAAGGGGATGAGGTGGTGCTGATTGCCTGTCGGATGAATTCGACGACGGTGTTAACCTCTTCTGAAGAGACTGGGGGTGAAGCTGGGGCGAATGAAGCTCGGCTGTATCAGTGGCGGTTTAATCTTCGCACAGGCAAAGTGCAGGAAAAGCCACTGGATGAACGTATCTCAGATTTCCCCCGCATTAATGAACAGTTAATCGGACGCAAAATGCGCTATGGTTACACAGCAAAGATGGCAGATAATCCGATGCCGTTGTTTGAGGGTGTGATTAAATATGATTTTGACAATGGCACATCCCAAGTTCACCACTATGGGGCGGGACGTTATGGCGGTGAGGCGGTATTTGCGCCACGTCCGAATGGAACGGCTGAAGATGATGGCTGGTTAGTCACGTTTGTCCATGATGAGAATTCAGACACCTCTGAACTGGTGGTGTTGAATGCTCAAGACTTGACGGCTGAACCTGTGGCGCGGGTTGTGATGCCTCAACGTGTTCCTTATGGATTTCATGGGACTTGGGTAACTCAAGATCAGTTATAGCAGTAGACACATCGATTAGGACTTTCGGCACCATTGTAGAGACGTTGCATGCAACGTCTCTACATAAATGATGTGTCCTAACAGCTATGGCGGTTGCTATAATTCATTCAATTTAAGCTTAGGTAAGGGCGGGTTTTGTTGAAATGTTATCGGTAAGCCCATCTTTTTAAGGGCTAAACCCGCCCCTACAGGGTGAATGTCTTGAAAGTTATGGGTTTTCAACTTTCATAGTCCCCTTTATAAGCCAGTCGCGCAGGCGGACTACCCTTTGGGAAGGCTTCGCATACATTTGTGTAGCTGTGACTTCCTCCTCGCCAATCTCTCTATTTGTTTCTATTTGTTTAGGGGACACACGCTACGGCTTTCGCCAATCTGGAGATCAACACAACCAGCATAGTTCATCGCTGGAGTATTAGCTGGTTTGAATACTAATAGTGCTGTTGTACCTGATGCATCTCCATGCTTAATTAATAAGTCCCCCTCTAAGAACCCTACATAGCCAATTGTGTCCAAAGAATAGGTAGAAAATTCGTCAGGTAAAGGTTGAGAACCTGGCACTTGGACTCGATAGATGGCGTAAGCACCCGGTTGAGGATCGATAATGAAAACGGCACTAAAATTCGTCGCCGCAAAATAATCGAGAACTACGCCAACCGCAATGTTACCTGTTTCTGGGTCAACGCTGATGTTATCTCTGACAAAACGTTGACCTCTCATCACTTTTTCAGTCGGATTGTAGGTTTCAGGATCGATACTATCCATCAGCCGCACGTTTAGCTCATTAACGTTAATGTTATACGTGTCTCCCTGCCATTCCCATTGCAGTTGTGTGCCATCGGAAACGATTTCAACCGATTCAGGAATAGTTGATGCGTTTAGGCTTGTTGGTGGCGAACCTTGGGCAATTTTAATAGAGTCAGCTATAAATTGGGTTGGGTTGGATTGACTTGTTTGTTCTTTTTGCTCTACCCTTTCTGCCTCGACTTCTCCAATACTGGGAGGCAATTTAACCATGGAAATGGTGTAGCTAAAAATTGTGACAAACAGAAAGATAATATATTGAGATACTTTTAATTTCATTGGCATTCTAGAATAATCTTAAGTAACTATTCAGGAAATATAGACGCTTTTTAACTCCCCTTGTTCCATAGCATATTCGTATTCAACAATTCAGCGCCTAGATAAGACAAGTGATAAGCTGTCCATATTGCCAAAATGTAGAGATGCACTAGGGCGCACTGGATTATAGCCGGACAGATACTATAACTCTAGGATGAGGTAGAACAGAAGTACAAGCCTTATACTAGGCTCAATAGTTTTACTAAGTTAAAGAGATAGGTATGGATTTGCAAAACATTCAAGAAAAAGGAAAAAATGTAGTGAATCAAGTCACTCATACGCTGGAAGAAAAAGGACAACAGGTTAAAGAACAGGTAGTTAATGCTACTCAAGATAAAGCATCAGAGTTGTCTGAGGAGGCGATAACGACGGCTGTTGACCGCGCTGTCAATGTGATGCAAATTGCTAGCAAGCGGGTTATTGAAAAAGAGATTCCCACGGAAAATGTATCCTTAGAAGTTAGTGTGAATGTGGGGGGGTTAGGTGAACTAAAAATGAAAGCAGATGTGCCTAAAGCGGGAGAATTTCAAAAGCTTGATGTGGATGTTGCAGAAACAGAATAAGCATGGGGTAAACCAGCAGGTACTTCGCTTTTTGTGATGTGGGGGAGCAGGGGAGAAATGTAGAGACGTAGCATGCTACGTCTGGGAGCAGGAAAAGAATAAATTACATTTAGAGCTTAAAGGTGACATACACTTCATTAAGCTCCCCTTTTTTAGCTATTCATTAGTTACACAAACCGATAGTCGGAAATGGTGCTAAATTCAATCTTAATTGGCTGTTTTAAGCGTAAACAAGGTTAATTCAGGTCGGGCATTAATCCGCATAGGAACTTTGCTAAAACCAATCCCTCGGTTGACATAAAGGCGATTTCCTGATTTACCAAAGTCTTCAACCCAGCCAGCAACATGCACCAAATCTTCTTCATCATAAGTCAGTAAAAACCAGACAGGTGTTAAATCAAAGGGTAAGAGGCGAATTTGTCCGCCGTGGGTATGTCCGGCAACGGCTAAAGGCGCAGTATTGGCAGGCAAAGCCTCAAAGGAGTTAGGATTGTGCATCATCACCAATCTAGGAGCCGCTTCTGGTAATTCAGTTAATGCCTTTTTCGGTTTATCTTCTTTGGCTTTGTGAGAACCAATACCGACCAAATAGAGGGGATACTGGTTTTGAGTCGTGTCCAGACTTGGGTTATCATTTCCTGGCGTTGCTAATGGTACAGCTTCGTTTTTTAAGACGTTTACACCCACAGATTTCAACGCTTCCCGCACTTGTGTAGATAACTTTTCATTCTTCAGATGGTGCTGCGAATGGAGGGCATAATCATGATTACCCAATACAGCATAGGTTGGTATATTCGCTTCGATGAGTGGACGCACCAGTTGAGCAACTTTATCTAATTCCGCCTCAGGATTTTTACCGGGTTCATAAATAAAATCACCCGTTATTAATACAAGATCAGGACGTTCATTAATCAGTTTTTGAACAATGCGGCGAATCGTGCGTGTATTATCAAGCCATAGTCCAAACTGAAAATCTGAGATGAGTCCAACCTGTTTCCCCTGCCATTTTTGGGGCAAACCAGGAATTTGACCAATCTGCTTTTCCTTATCAATCCAGTAGGGTTCAATGATCACACCCCAAACCAGGTACGCCATCGCAATGGTTAACAAGCCGAGAATCGTATATTTAAGTTTATTGGACTTGCTCAAAGTCGTCAAACTAAACTTATTCATCGCCAGTTGGTAAGGGTTGGGGTATTACTGTTAATTCTAGGGTTTCACCATTTCGTTGCACTTCTAATGGCAAGGGATTATCGACGCCATTTGCCTCAACTAACTGCTGAACTGTTTCCGCCTCAGTTACAGATTGATTGTCAATTTCTTGGATAACATCACCCGCTTTTAATCCCGCCTCATCAGCCGGAGAATTCGGCATAACCCGGACAATCAGGATTCCTTCGTCTGCCTGAATTTGCATCGTATTGTTGGGATTATTATTGATTTTTTGTTTAATTTCTGGCGTCAGCGCTACCATTTGAATACCGAGGTAAGGATGCTCAACTTTTCCTTTAGTAATCAGTTGTTGGGCAATTTGCTTGGCGATGTCAATGGGTATGGCAAAACCGAGTCCTTGCGCTCCCTGGATAATGGCAGTATTAACGCCAATTACTTCACCTCGCGCATTCAGTAAAGGTCCGCCAGAATTACCGGGGTTTATTGCTGCGTCGGTTTGAATGAAGCCAATTCGTTTATCGGGAACACCAACTTCGCTACTGGAACGGTCAATCCCACTAATTACCCCGACGGTTACTGTTTCTTGTAACCCTAAAGGATTTCCGATCGCGATCGCCCATTGTCCAGTTTGTAACCCTTGCGAATTGCCCAGTTCCACGGTTGGCAAGTCGTCGGCGGATACTTTGACTACGGCAATATCAGTCACGGGATCTTCGCCTAACACTTCACCTTCAAATGTGCGACCATCGGGAAAGGATACCCTCACTGTGTCGGCTTTATTAACAACGTGAGCATTGGTAATAATTTCTCCATTATCACTAATCACAAAACCGGAACCAATACCGCGCACGGTGCGTTCTTGAGGCTGGGGAACCGCGCCACCAAAAAAGCGCCGGAAGAAGGGGTCATTAAAGGCATCGGGACTCTGGGTTTCTACGGTTTTTTCTGTATTAATTCGCACCACGGCGGGTTCAACTTTGTTCACCACATCAACGACAAAGTTGGTATCTTCAGGGGTTGGCTCTAGGGCGCGATCGCGGATATCATTGGTATCTTCAACAACTTGAGCTGTGGTTTGTTGCTCAGAAGAGACGGTGGATGGGTTAGAGCAGCCTGCGACACCCAAAATGGTAATCCCAGTGCCAATCAGGGATAGCACTCTGTAAAGATCGGCTGTTCGCTTTTCCGGTTGTTGAGTTCCATCAGCAAAACGAGTGGGGTTGCGATCGCAGGATTTTGATTTCATGCAGTTTTATTCTCCTTATGGTGCAAATGAGCAGTATAGTTCTTGTTTAAGATTTAGCGGTTCACCGCTGTATTTGTCATCTGTCTAAAGAGTTCTATATTCTAGATTAGAGCTAACCCCGTTCAGGACGATTTCAATCGCGGTTGGGAATTAATTTCTGACTGATTAATTAAAATTGGCTTATGTTAGTTGGCGATGATTAAATCTGTAGGGGCGGGTTTTACCAAAAACGTAACGGTTGTAGGAATTAACGTATCTAAACCCGCCCCCTCTCCACCGCAATCGTGCCAAACAATTATGCCTAATCAGGACATTTTACCAACATCATAAATCTGTTATCTGGGATAGTTATTTGTCATTTGTCATACTCAAGGGAGCGAGAAGCAAGCTACGTCTTCTGTAAAGAATTGAATAGAGTTGGATTTACAGCGCTTTGCAAGTAAGTGAGGTACACAGACAGATCCCCGACTTCGTAGGAGTTGTCGGGGATCTTGCTTAGAGACTGTACCTTATCACTACTGATCTGGATCGATACCGTTGGAAAGTAACAATTCTTTAAGACGCTGCGATCGCTGTCGTTCGGTTTCAGCGCGTTGTCGTTCAGATTCAGCGCGTTGTCGTTCAGATTCAGCACGTTGTCGTTCAGTTTCAGCACGTTGTCGCTCAGTTTCAAGTTCTCCTTGAGCAACAGCCTCCCGTTCAGTTGGGGTTAAAATCCAATTACCTTCAGCATCGTACCAACGTAGCCATACACGATTAATTCCTTCGTATTCTCCTGACCACAACCCTAAACCTAATTCTAATGGGGGAATCCAAATCCTCGGTTCCGTTAACTCCAACTCTTGGTAAAAACCCCCTGTAAGGGCAAAACCTCTTAAGCGATCGCGATAGCGGTCAAATACAATATAATAAGGAACGCCGATAATCTGCTCATATACTTCCCATTTCGTCGGCGGTTCGCTACTCAGGCGTGTGGTTCTACCCAAGTCTTCTTTTTCTGTTCCCGGTGACAAGAATTCCACTATCACCGTTGGACGTACCAATTCTTGCCACATCACATAACTTAATCGTAAATCCTGATTATCATAAAGTTTTGGTACTCCGACCACCCCAAACCAATCGGGTCGTTTATACCAAGAATAGTGACGCACATCGTAGTAGAGGTTCATATCCCCAGCACTAAATACCTCATCGGGTGGGTAGTTACTAGGACAAAAGGTGAGACTGAGTAAAGGGGGTTGGCGGTAGTGGAATTCGTCAGGCAAACCAGGTTCCTCCGGATTTTCGCTAGGTAAATCATACATTGTGGGCAGGGTTTCTCTGGGAGAACGTGGTGGTTCACTTTGCTCGACTGGGTATTTGAATGGTTTGATTGGCATGACGTATTGCCTCAAGACTTTACGATCTATGATAATTCGGTCAGTCTAGTGCAAGCAGGCAGAATGCTCTAGAGTTTCTGTTAGCGTAGCATTTATTCTTTCCTTTGAATAAGAGCTAGTTTTGTTGAGTAGTTATCAGTAGCAAACTTACCTGAATGGCTAAACCCGACCCGAAGATTTACGGATTACCCAGCATAGGTAACTAATGTAGCGGATGTTCATCAAATTATACATAACAATGGGTAAATGATTAATGACTAATGACTGATGGATATCCAACTCCTCCTAATTACCCTATTTGCTGCTACTCTAACCATGCTGGCGACAGGTTTGGGTGCTGTACCCTTTTTCTTTTTTCCCAATCTATCCTCACATTGGTCTGAACGAGGTTATGCTTTTGCCAGTGGGGTTATGCTTTCCGCATCGGTTTTTGACCTGATTTTCCCGGCGATTCAACGCGGCGGTTATACACAGGGGGTCATCGGTTTAGTTATTGGTACTATCTTTTTTATTATCAGCGAATCCTGGCTAGGCGATCGCGAACCGAAAATTGGAGAAATCCGGGGAGCCTCTGCACGGCGAGTGATTTTAATTCTGGGAACGTTGTTTATTCATAGTTTCCCTGAAGGTGTAGCGGTAGGTGTTGGCTACGGTGCGGGTAAAACTTCCTCACAATTAGGTCTTTTATTAGCCCTAGCAATTGGCATCCAAAATATCCCCGAAGGAATAGCAGTTGCCCTACCTTTGCGGGCTGAAGGTGTGCCTGTTTCCCGTTGCATTCTTTGGGCAATTTTTTCCAGTTTACCTCAACCGATCGCGGCTATTCCAGCTTTACTCGCTGTGTCGTTCTTTCAGCAACTATTGCCCTATGCTTTAGCATTTGCAGCGGGAGCGATGGGTTTTCTGGTGTTCACTGAGTTAATTCCAGAAGGGTTGGAAGGAGGGCGTCGCCAGGAAACAGGAATTATTATTGCGTCGGGGTTTTTGCTGATGATGTTGATTCATACGTTGGTTTAGTTGGTCATTTGTCATTTGTCATTTGTCCTTCGTCATATTTGCGAAGCGAGTATGACCAATGACGATCCTCGCTATTAACTTTAATTGTTAGCATCTACTTAGATTTTTTATATCGACGTAGCCCTTTATCCAATTCCATTGCCCAAATCACAATCGTACTCATGGCGAGACTGATGCCTAAATCATACAGTGACAACCCTGTCGTATTAAAAATATCCTGTAAGAAGGGGACATACACTACCGCCAGTTGTAATAAAAAGGTTAAAATAACCGCACCGAATAAGGGCTTATTTGAAAGTAAATTTAAAGTAAATATGGATTCTCGCTCCGATCTCATGCTTTCAGCTAAACCGATACGGGAGAATGCCAATATACTAAATACCATTGTTTGCCAAGCCGCTTGACCTGTAAACCAATAGTGATAATCGACTACTAATAAAACAAGCCCCAGCAGTAACCCAATCCAAACAATATCTCGACCCACTCCCCGACTAAAGACACTCTCTTGGGGATTATGAGGTGGACGGGACATGATATTCGGCTCCGCTGGTTCGACGCCTAATGCTAATGCTAATAATCCATCAGCTAATAAATTAATCCAGAGAATTTGTAAGGGAAGCAGTGGTAAAGGCATCCCCAAGAATGGCGCTAAGATAATTACCCACAGTTCCCCACAATTCCCGGTTAATGTATATTTAATAAATTTGCGGACGTTATCGTAAATGACTCGTCCTTCTTGAGTCGCTGCTACAATCGTGGCAAAGTTATCATCCAACAACACCATATCTGCCGCTTCTTTCGCCACATCTGTACCCGTCAACCCCATGGCTACGCCAATCTCGGCTTTTTTTAAAGCGGGTGCATCGTTGACGCCATCCCCTGTCATTGCTACAACATGTCCCCGGTTTTGCAGCGCTTGGACAATTTCTAATTTGTTCTGAGGCGAAACTCTGGCATAAACAGACACCTGATCAACTTTTTCGGTTAACTCTGAGGCGGATAGTTTTGCCATATCCTGACCCGTTAACAGTAAACCATTGTTAGAAATACCCACGTCTGAGGCAATATGGCGAGCAGTTAAGGGGTGATCGCCAGTAATCATGATCGGGCGAATTCCAGCTTTTTGACAGGTTAGAACCGCCTGTTTGACTTCCGGGCGCGGCGGATCGATCATGCCAATCATACCGATAAAAATTAGGTCTTTTTCGAGAATATCTTCATGTCGTTCTAGGGGAAGTGTGGCGAGGAGGTGAGATTCTATAGGACGAACGGCGATACCGAGGACACGGATTCCATTTTCAGCGAGTTGGTTGTTGGCATGAGAAAGTTTTTCATACCAACTATCGTTTAAGGGGGTAATCTGATCATTGAGCCAAATCTGGCTAGAAATTTCTAAGAGACTATCAACGGCACCTTTGGTAAAGGCAATATAGGGCGTATGATTAAACAGTAATTCCCAAGGCTTAAGCCAACTTAGCTCATCGGGAAGTTTATCCGTGGTGGTGGGGAGTTCGTGAACCGTAGTCATCCGCTTTCGTTCGGCATCAAAGGGAACCTCGGTGATTCGCTCAAAGGCGTGTTCTATATCCGTTTTCCATAAACCAAAACGGGTGGCGGCGACAATCAGAGCGGTTTCTGTGGGATCACCGAGAACCTGAATGGGGTTGGATTGCTCCAGATGGAACTCTGCGATCGCATCATTACACAACGTCGCTGCCGTGAGTAGTAAGGCGGTTGTCGGTTCCTTTTTTAACCGTTGCGACTGTTCATCCTTTTCCGAGGGCATCATTAACTCATCGAGTTCTGGCATGGTTAACTCAATTTGATGCCCAATCATGTCTAGACGAGTAACCGTCATCCGATTTTGGGTGAGGGTACCGGTTTTGTCTGAACAAATCGTGGTGACTGAACCCAAGGTTTCTACGGCGGGTAATTTCCGAATCAGGGCTCGCTGTTTCAGCATCCGTTGAGCGCCCAAGGCTAAAGCGATGGTGACAACGGCGGGTAATCCTTCGGGAATCGCGGCTACTGCTAAACTAACCGCCATGAGGAACATTAAGCGAACGGATTCCCCCTGGAGTAGCCCCAACCCAAAGATAACCAGGACTAGAATTAAAATCGCGATCGCTAATACCCATCCCAGTTGATCTAACCGTTGCTGGAGGGGGGTAGCATCCCGTTCTATCCCCTGAATCGCTTTGGCAATCTGCCCCAGTTCCGTCTTCATGCCTGTTTCGGTGACGACGGCTAAAGCCCGCCCATAGCTAATCACTGTACCCATGTACGCCATATTCTGCCGTTCTGCCAAAGGCAGATTAGCCGTAGCAATCCGTTGGGCAAATTTATCAATGGGTTCAGATTCCCCAGTGAGTGAAGCTTCTGAGGTGCGGAGGTTGCTACTTTCGAGCAACCGACAGTCAGCCGGGACTAAGTTTCCAGATTCTAGGATAACGATGTCCCCTGGTACCAGTTCACGAGCGGACAGTTGTTCTAGGATGCCATCGCGACGCACTTTCACCGTAGGAACCGCCAGCTTTTTCAGCGCCGCGATCGCACGTTCAGCTTGGTATTCTTGGCGAAAACCGAGGATGGCATTAAATACCACAATTGCGAAAATCGCGATCGCATCCTTATATTCACCCAATACCGCCGAAACCACCGCCGCCACAATCAACACCACCACCACGGTGGCGGTAAACTGCTCCCAGAGAATTTTCCAGGGACTTTCCAGGGGGCGATCAGTTAACTCATTGAGTCCGTAGATGTCCTGACGTTGACGAGCCTCGTTCTCACTTAACCCGATGGCGGCATCGGTATTAAGCTGTTTGAGAACATCAACAAGATTAAGAGTGTACCAGGTAGTCATTGGTCATTCGTCCTTTGTCCGTTGTTCTTTGTCATTAGTCCTTTGTCTTTTGTTCGGTTCAAAAATACCCAATGACCAATGACTAAAGATGTGAACTACTCAGGCTTACTTCGTAGAAGCCTGAGATTCTGATCTCACAGGGGATTGCTTAATCCTCTAAATCTTCATTACTTGCCACACTACCACCACTAACGGTTACCAAGTCAATTTGTTGACGGTAATAATCCACGCTCTTGACTTGAACTTCGACATGATCGCCCAATCGATACGCCGTGCGGTTTTTCCGACCAACTAAACAAGCATGACGAGAGCGATATTCGTACCAGTCATCTTTCAGGGAACTGACGTGAACCAATCCTTCCACCAACAAATCTTCAATTTCGACAAAGAAGCCATAGGATTGCACGCCTGTAATTAAACCACTGAAGACATGACCCGTGCGTTCTTTCATTTGCTCGGCTTTTTTCAAACCCTCTAAATCAATCTCCGCATCTTCGGTGAGTTTTTCCCGGTCATTGAGATGGGGAACCAAGGTGCTTAATTGACTTTCTAACTCCTGTTGAGTGTCAGGGGGTAAAACATTCCAGTTAATGTTGCCATGGGCGCTACTATGGTGGAGATTCACCCGATCTTTCGATCGAGTGGTACGGCGATCGCGTCCTTCGCTAAAGGTGTATTCTAAGACCCGTTGAACAAATAAATCTCCATAGCGCCATACGGGGGAGATAGCGTGGCAATAGCTGGTATCCAAGGCTAAACCAAAGTGCAATCCAGGCTTAGAACCATACACGATCGGTTTTAAGGTTCCCTCAAGTAAATGATTTAGAACTTTAGCCGCCGTTGATTTCGCCAAGAGTTGGGTCAAGCGCTGATAATCTTGGGACGTGACATCCTCCTCCAAGGATTGCTCGGCATCCAGTCCCAAATTGCTGGCTAACTTGAGTAAGTCTTCCAGTCGTTCTAAATCGGGAGTTGGATGAACACAATAAATCCCTGGCAAGGATAAGGCGTGCAAATGGGACGCTACCACTTGATTTGCCAGTATCATCAATTCTGCTAAGAGCGATCGCAAGGGCATCGAACCTGAAACCATGATCGCCCCTTGGCGTCCTTCATCTTTACTGTGGGGAATGGGTCGAGCAATGGCTTCTTTGGGCAGTGTTCCATTCAATTCAAACGCGCCCCGTTGCTGTCGCACGGCTCTGAGTGCTGGAGATAAGCTGAAGAAGAGTTCTTTGAGTTTGTCTACAATCGGTGCGAGTTCGGGTTCGCTCTGTTCATGTCCGCCCAACAACGCCTGTGCCTGTTCATAACTGAGTTGGTGATCCACCTGGATGACACTAGGTTGAATTTCAAATTCTACCAGTTGTCCAGATTCTGTTAACGTCAGCAGTACTGACAGGGTTAAACGATCTTCACCGGGTACTAGAGACACCTGAGATAAGAGTTTTTCCGGGAGCAGGGGGAGAACCGTATCTCCCAAATACACAGCCGTTCCTCGCTTTCGTGCTTCTCTATCCAGGGGTGAGTCTAGGGGTATCCAATGGGCGACATCGGCGATATGGATGCCCACCTGCCAATTTCCGGTCTTGGTTTTTTCTAGGGTAAAGGCATTTTCGACAATGGCGCTATCTGGGGAGTCTGACTTGTCTTCAATCGTCATCGTCAGCCGTTTCCGCAGATCCAGGCGATTTTTTAAGTCTGTTTTGCGGAGGGAATCGGGTAAGGCTTCAACCGCTCGCAGTACGGAATCGGGGAACTGACGGCGGAGGTCATGTTTACAACAGACAATATCAGTATCAGCGGCGTCTTCGGCATCACTTCCTAAGATGCGAGCGACTTTGCCCAGGGGTGGGTTTTGTCCCAGGGGATAGCGCAGAACTTGCACATGAACCAGATGCTCAATCGCCTCTTCTAGGGGGGCGCTATTGGGTCGTAAATCCAGTTCAAATAACAGGCGGTCATCAAGAGGGACGGCGTGATAACTGCCATCTTCCGCCTGTCTGACTCGTGCAAGTACCGAGGGATTAACTCGTTCGAGAATCAAGCGTACCTGTCCTTCTGGAGAACGGCGACGACTCCCTTCTTTAGTGACTTTCACCAAAACGCGATCGCCATTCCAAGCACTACTCAGATGATTCTTTTGAATGTAAATATCATCAGCGCCTTCAACATCTTGAATGGCAAAGCAAAATCCTTTACTGGAGCAGCGCAGTTTGGCTTCGACCACATCCTCTTCATAGACTCGTCGATATCGACCTCGTTCTTTTTCCAAAATGCCAACTTTCTCTAGCACATCCAGAGCAATCTGGAGTTTTTGCAGACTTTCGGAGTCCTGACACCCCAGTTTCTTCTCTAAAACTTTGGGGGCGACTGATTTGTCATCGGTCAAATTGGAGAGTAATGTAGCGATTGAAAATTCCATCCAACAATCCTTTTTCTTTGATCCGGCGTTTACTTGAATTTGCCTAGTGGCAAGACGCTCACCTAGAAGTGACGCTTTCCCATCACCAGTCCAAACCTGGAGAGTCAATGGGTAGCGGTGCGAACTGTATCCGTGATAGTCCGTTGACTGAAACTGACGCTCAAATCACTCTTAAAAGAAGGGCTACAGAGAATCCCATGGAGTTGATGTCAAAGAGTTTACCGATTAAGAACGCTAGGGTAACGGTAATGGCATCGCTTACCAGGAGAGCTATTTTCTTTTTAGAGAGCGATCGCGCCTTATCTGACGGAGCAGTCATCATCTCGTAGGTCTTAGGCTGGTCAGGTAAGGGCTAAATTCCAAGCCCCCGGAACCTATAGCCGTGGGGTTCCTGACAGAAGAGGATCTGTTCAGAATCAAACCGTCTTTTGCCGACGCGATCGCGATCAAGTGGATAGTGTTTGAGCTATCCAGTTTCAGCTTGACGGACACACCTTAACTCACGACCTGTTACGGATAATTGCCGCTTTTCGCTCGCTTAATCGCGTTGCAGCAAGGATGCGTGAGTTACAGTCAACTGGGGACAGTATGTCATTTATGTCATTATTGTAGATTCTCGTACCGCTACCTTGGAAGTCAACTCTCAAAAGTTATGCATTTATGGCGTTAAATCTCTGTTGTGATGCCGAAGTGCAACAGGCGCAAAGAATTGGTAAATTTGTACTAAATCCCCGTTAATTAAAGGGTGGCTTACGCTTCCCATTCTTGTCCTAGCGAGTTTCCCAAGCCACAGGACTGTCCTTAAGGGTAAATGTAACATTATGTTACATATTTATCCAGACAGGCTCTCACCGTACTAATACTACTGTCGCTGTCTATGCGAACTGTCCGAAATGTACCCTGTCCATGTACTGCGTTGAGTCAAGTTTTATGAATCCTACATTGAATAAATTCCGAGTTTCTTATCCTCAAGGGAGCCTGATCAGTGATCTGTTAGCCATCGATCACGGTCAGTATATCGTGCGCGTCAGCGTGGAAATTGATGGCGTAACCCGATCAACCGGTCTAGCTGCGGCTCAAACGGTGGAACTAGCAGAAGACCAAGCTAGACAACGAGCAATAACTGTTTTAGCGGTGGATCGGGAGAGTTCTACGGACACCGAAACATCTCCACCTCATCGCCACACCCAAACGTCAGTGGCGGCTGCTAAGGTTCCCTCATCCCCTGAGTCGATTCCTAACTCGGCTTCCGCTTTTGCGGCAAAAAGTCTAGAATCAACACCGGAGGTTGAAGATACTCCAAGTCCTAGTCCAATCGATACCCACCCGATATCGGCAAAACCCAGTCCACCCCCTGAACCGAAGGAACCCCTTCCAGAGACGGTTGAACCACCTTCCCCCCCTGAGGCAAAACCCAGTCCACCCCCTGAACCGACAGTAACGCTTCCTGAGACAGTTGAACCGCCTTCCTTAACGGAGGACGTATCAGCATCAGAGACGCCTCTGTTTAATGAAGAGACACCAACCCCAGTGGGAGTCACTCAATCGTCGTTAGAGCCAGAATCAACACCACCCCCACCTCCTGCACAAAAGGAAGCTGAACCCGATATCCAGAGTCAACCCAAATCCGAAACACCCATTGACTTTTCCGAAATTATTGCCCGAACCAATGTGGAACTCAAACGGCTAGGGTGGACGAATCAACAGGGACGAGATTACCTCGTCGAAACTTATGGTAAGCGATCGCGTCAGTTGTTAACCGATGAAGAGTTACTCGACTTCTTACATCATCTCGAATTAGAACCAACACCAGAATAATCAGGTTTGAGGAAAGTCGGGGCGGGTTTAGTCACTTTCGTCTTGCTGTTGATGATAACGTTTGTGCAAAACCCGCCCAAACCGATGTGTAGGGACGGGTTTCACTATTGCCAATATTAAATTGGCTAGCCCACCGTCGCGGGAGTCCGGGCGGCGGAAGGACGCCGATTAATCACTTGATCAATTAAGCGGTAGTCCTTGGCTTCCTCGGCTGACATAAAGAAGTCCCGTTCTGTATCTTCGGCAATTCGATCTAGGGGTTGATCGGTATGTTCAGCCAGAAGCTGATTCAGCCGTTGTTTATGATACAGGATTTCTTTTGCCTGAATTTCAATATCACTCGCTTGTCCTTGAGCGCCGCCTAAGGGCTGGTGAATCATAATTCTGGAATGGGGTAAGCTCATCCGTTTACCCTTCGCTCCAGCACTCAGCAGAAACGCACCCATACTCGCCGCCAAACCCACACAGATGGTGCAGACATCGGGACGGATTTGATTCATGGTATCGTAAATCCCCATGCCTGCGGTTACAGAACCGCCTGGGGAGTTGATGTAGAGATAAATGTCTTTTTCGGGGTCATCGGCTTCCAGGAACAAGAGTTGAGCCACGATTAGGTTAGCCAAATCTGAATCAACCTGTTGTCCCAGAAAAACGATCCGTTCCCGCAACAGACGAGAGTAGATGTCAAAGGCGCGTTCACCGCGACCCGATTGTTCGATAACTGTAGGAATCATGCCAATTACGGTAATCTTATGCTCATATTCTTTTAGATTGTAGCGATTGACGCCAGATGAGGGGTGGAGGGGTTGGGGGAAATGGGAAGATGAGGGAGATGAGGGAGATGAGGAAGATAGGGAAGAAATTGTAGAGACGTTCCGGCGGAACGGCTGTTGTAGGGGCTGGTTTTACCATTAACATTAGGTTTTCACCCTGATATCACTAAACCTGCCCCGATTAAAGTGCAAGTCATCTTCAACAAATGACAAATGACAAATGACCATTAAAAAATAATGTCTTGTTCTTTAGCAGTAAAGCGAACATCTTGAATATTGAGTCGGGGGTTTTCTAACAAAGTTTTGCGGATACCACCAAATAATGCCAATTGTTCGCACATTGAAAGGGAGACAAATTGGCGTTGGGAATCTGGAGACAAGCGCAAATCGATGGTAGCGATACCGTTATTGAGATTTACGCGATAACCCGTTAAATCCAAATCCCCCGAACTCACTTGGGCGACAACATTTCCCACAGACGCCGTTACCGGAGTTTCTGCTGCAACAGCAACGGGTTCAGGAATAAGGGTTTCACATTGGCTATCAGTGCGGTAAATGTTGAGGGTTATGGTTTCAACAGCATCAGTGGGTTGAGGCGTCGAGGCTGGATTCACCTCCGGGATAACAGAAGAATCCGGTTGGGCGATAAGTGAGGCGGTTGAGTCAGGATTTGCTTGTGGGGGAGAGGATGACGGAGAAGACGTTGTTTCGACAGGGTTGTCAGGAATTCCTTTACTATTGGCAGCCAGCCAACCCCAGCCACCAACACCAGTAATAATCAATCCTGCGATCGCGGAGATAAAATAGGGGTGAATACGAGTCATAGTGGAATGCTGATTGCTTCGGGTAGATGTTTGTACCTTTAGGATTCGAGGTAACTGGCTACTCATCCGGAGCAAAATTGGTCAACAGGGAAAAACGCGATCGCACCTTGATTCTGACACAGTAAATTCTGTAGGGGCGGGTTTTACCAACAACTAACCGTTTTCGGGAATAACCGATCTAAACCCGCCCTCCTCTCCACCCCAATCGGGCAAAAAAATAACCCTACCCAGATGACAGGGAAAGACGCGATCGCACATTTATCTGACAATAACCTGAGTGTGAGATTTGCCCTGAAATTCAAATACCAGAGGACAAGATTCATCCCAGCTATGGAGATTCTCAGGATGCAAATCATCGTTATGCCAATCCCAGGGATTTTTTAGGATATAGTCACGAATAGCAGTTAAAAATTCTTCGTGGCGGATGATATGTTCATAATAACCCCGTTGCCATACAGGGATACCCGATTGGGAACGAAGCTGATTAATGCGACGAGATGAAAAAGTTTTAAACCCGCGAATAATTTCCGGCAATCCGTAAATTTTCGATTGTTTATGGCTGGATTGTCCCGACGCGATAGATTCTGTAGGGGCGGGTTTGACAACCAACGTAGCGGTTGTCGGGAATAACGTATCTAAACCCGCCCCCTCTCCACCGCAATCGTGCAAAAAAATAATCCCATGTACATGATTGGGCATAATGATGAAAGCATCTAATCGAACACCGTCGTAACGTTTGGGTAAGATATCCCAATTAAATTTGACGGCTTCACCATAGCGACTCAGTTGCATTTCCCCATTGATTATCTCACCCAATAAACATTGGCGCTGCCACGTACAAATAGTGATAAAATAAGCACCTGTTTGGGTATAATCATATCCCTTGAGCCGAATCGAACGGCGATGGTGTTTCTGGGGATTGTATTTCATCATCCATCTAAGGGGTGGTTTGATCAAGATTTAGGATATCCTACGCATATAATAAATCTGTCACATCTGGGATGGGATTGGGGCGGGTTTATATAGGTAAATAGTAAGTCACATCAGTTGCGCGATCGCACGTTTACCCAACAGAATAGATCCTGTAGGGGCGGGTTTGACAACCAACGTAGCGGTTTTTGGGAATAACGTATTTAAACCCGCCCCCTCTCCACCGCAATCGGGGAAAAAATAACTCTACCCTGATGACAGGGAAAGACGCGATCGCACGTTCTCAGGGTGGATAAGATTTAGGATATCCTACCAATATAATAAATCTGTCACATCTGGGATGGGAGCGGGGCGGGTTTGACAGCAAACTGATGGGACTCACTATTTACCTATATAAACCCGCCCCTACAAAAGACGCGAGCGCACATTTACCTAACAAGACAGTATTTATTATAATTTTAATTTTCCGCATTATCATCAATATTTATATCTTTATTTTCATTTAAGTCTAATTTGTCGATATAATCCGGTAAATCGGATAACATCCGAGGACTAATCCAATATTTTCTTAGTCTTTCTAGTGTTTGGCTCATTGTCTTTTCATTAGCTTCAATAGTAGCTTCAATACCTTTCATGAGTCTTTGAGAATCTACTATTGAAGCTTGCATCCTTCTTTGAATATCAGGTGCTAGAATTGATGAAAAATTTGCTTGTCGCCTAACCTCTCTAGCTTCTTCAATAGCTTCGGGTTGCTCAGTAAGTTTCAGGAAACTGCTAGCATACTCTAGAAATTTACGCTTTTTAGTATCTTTATAAATTTTATCCAACTCCTCATTTGAGTAAGGTTTTCCAACTTTACCCTCTAACAAATTAGTAAGCTTGTCCCTAAATTTATCATCATCCAATAAATCCGGATATTTTTCTCTTCCTTCCTCCAAAATTTTATACACTCGTTTATTAGCCCTTTCAATCGTTTGGATTATTGTTTTAGTATCAACACAAGCAGTGAATGAGTGTCGTTTGCTATATTGTTCCAACTTTTTCTTAAGGTTTTTCAGTTCATTGTTCAGCAGTTCCCGTATTTGATCATAAGGTTGGGATTGCTGAGAGATTACCGTAAGACGTTCCTTTTGATACTCATACGCTACTTGATGAGGTATCCAGATTCGCTCTTTCAGATATTCAATAATATCAAAAAGCCTTTCTCTGGTTTCGGAACTATAACGATATATGTTCAATAGGATATTGGCATCGAAAGAAAAAATAGCCTCTTGCCAAATCTTCTTAAACTCTTCTTCGGATGTTGGTCTGTAGTAGCCAGGAAATAAATCACGCATATCTAGATACCTCTAGTTTAATTAGACAATCAAGTATAGCCATTTAATCTGATTCGCTAGAATAGCCTTAACTGTATCAAATATTACCAGATACTTAACAGCAAATTACGGTTTATGTTTCTCTGCCAAAATCTCCTCTGGAGGTATCCAGACAACTTTACCATCACGCCAAATAGCCACTGGATTACCTGCTTGTTTGTGTTTTAACAAAGCATCTTGCACAGCTTTAGCCAATGCTTGGTTAATTTTTTCCCTGTCAGCCAAAAGTTCTGAAATTCTATCGTTCCCAAAATTATCTGCCATAATAGTCTTCCTCAATCTGTTGCCAAATTAGGGGTTGTGCAACATAAACACTACCTTCTCTTTCGCCAGCCGCTAAGAGACGGGGTACTTCCATACTGGCATTGTCGTAGAAAAACCAAGAATCTGCCAGGGGTCTGTACAATTGAAAAAAGTTACGGATACCTGCATGGTAACGACGCCGGATGGTTTCTTCCGGGACATCATGTCCGCCAAGGCTTACTCGTTCTTGCACACGAGCAATCGCTATCTCTGGACTGGGCAATCCCAGGAAAAATAGATGAAACCGATAACCATTCTGACACAAGTTAGCAATCCAAGGTGCAAAACTGCGGCTGGCTAACGTGGTTTCAAAAGCAAAGTTAACTCGTGCGTTTGCCAATTGCTGTAATCGCTCTAGCATAATCCGTCCAGCGCGAAATGCGGCTCTTTCTGGTGCAAATGCGGATAATCCTTGGGCAATTGTATCAGCATTTACATATTCGGTGACACCGAGAGTTCCTTGAAGCAAAGCAGGAGCAGATGTTGATTTTCCTGCACCATTGGGTCCAGCGATTACAATTAGATGTGGATGTTCTTCAACCATTCAGTTACCAACTGACTAAACGATATCTCAAACATTACCAGTAACTGGCGGATACTGCTTCAACACCTCCTTTAAATACATCCCCGTATACGATTTTTCATTCTCCGCCACATCCTCCGGCGTCCCCACCGCAATCACTTCTCCTCCTTTATCGCCCCCTTCAGGACCTAAATCAATCACCCAATCGCTACAGCGAATCACATCTAAATTATGCTCAATTACCAACACAGAATTCCCTTTATCCACCAATCGCTGCAACACATTTAACAAATGATGCACATCATAAAACGATAATCCCGTTGTTGGTTCATCAATTAAATACAACGTCTTTCCTGTCGCCCGTCGCGATAACTCCGTCGCTAATTTCACCCGTTGCGCTTCTCCCCCGGATAACGTGGGCGCAGGTTGTCCTAAATGGACATATCCTAACCCTACATCCACGAGAGTTTGCAGACGATTCACCGCACGCGGGATATTCTTAAATACCTCCAGCGCCTCCTCCACTGTCATATTTAAAACATCAGCAATCGAATATCCCTTATATTTCACCTGTAACGTTTCCCGGTTGTATCTTGCGCCTTTACAAACCTCACATTGTACATAAACATCGGGGAGGAAATTCATTTCAATTACATTCACACCCTGTCCGCCACAGGCTTCGCAGCGTCCCCCTTTAACGTTAAATGAAAACCGTCCGGCTTTATAGCCTCTGGCTTTGGCTTCGATGGTTTCAGCAAAAAGTCCGCGAATCACATCAAATACCCCAGTATAAGTGGCAGGATTAGAACGCGGAGTTCTACCAATGGGGGATTGATCAATCACAATCGCTTTATCGACGCCATTCAATCCCTTCACCTTACCTAACTCTTTGGGAAACGGTATCTTTCGACTCAGGTGATGTTGCAACGCCGGATAAAGTAGTTCATTCACTAACGTAGATTTCCCGGAACCGGAAACCCCAGTAATGCAAACTAACTTACCCAAGGGAATCTCTATATCGATATGTTTTAAATTATTGCGGTGGGCATTTTTGAGAGTCAATAAACGCCCGTTACCTTCCCGCCGTTTTCCTGGTGTTTCAATTCTCTGGCGTCCTGATAAATAGGCTCCCGTTAACGATGTTTCACTATTGAGTAATTCTGTGAAATTTCCCTGAACCACAATGTCGCCACCATGAATTCCAGCCTTCGGACCAATATCGATAATCCAGTCAGCCGTGCGAATGGTTTCTTCATCATGTTCAACGACAATTAAGGTATTCCCTAAATCCCGCAATTTCTGCAAGGTGGCTAATAACCGCCCATTATCTCGTTGATGTAAGCCAATACTCGGTTCATCTAACACGTATAAAACCCCTGTCAATCCCGCGCCAATCTGAGTCGCTAGCCGAATTCGTTGGGCTTCTCCCCCAGAAAGGGTCATCGCCGCCCGACCTAGAGTTAGATAATCTAAGCCGACATCTAAGAGAAATTGCAATCGGGATTTAATTTCTTTGAGGGCGAGTTCGCCTATTTTTGCTTGACGGGATGAGAGATGGAATTGGTCAATTCGTTGGCGACTTTCGCTAATGGAAACCTCTATTAAATCGGTAATCCGATACTGTCCTAGCCTTACCGCTAAGGTTTCTGGCTTTAATCGTTTCCCTTTACAGACTTTACAGGGTTGATCGACTAAATATTGCTCTAATTTCTGTTTATAAGTATCGGAACTGGTTTCATCATATTGCTTTTGCAGGATTGGAAGTACCCCTCGATAACGGCGGTAATCGTTAAATTCTTCGATCCAAATCGGATTATCTGCGCCATAGAGAATCACCTGTTTCTGTTCGGGGTTCAGTTTCTGCCAGGGTGTTCCCAGTTCAAAGCCATAAGCTTGTCCAATATTGTAAAGTAGGGACAAGTAATAGGAATTATCGCGCTCCGACCAAGGCGCGATCGCACAGTATATGGGTTGGCTGGGTTCGGGGATGACAAGTTCTGGAGAAAAGGTGCGTAAATTACCTAATCCGTGACAGTGAGGACAAGCGCCATAGGGGGAGTTAAAGGAAAACAGTCTGGGAGATAATTCCTCCATAACAGCACCATGTTCGGGACAAGCAAAGTTTTCTGAAAAGACGATTTCTTTGGGGAGTTGTGGCTCGGAAGAGGTTGCATTTTCTTCGTCAGTAGGTCTAGAATTTGAGTTAGGTTGGACTTCGGTTGAATCATTTAATACCTGAATTACCGCAATTCCACTGCTAAGTTTGAGACAGGTTGCCAAGGAGTCGGTTAAACGTTCCTGTAGTCCCGGCTTTTTAATCAGGCGGTCAACCACTACTTCAATGGTGTGGGTATAATTTTTATCCAACTCAATTGGATCAGAAAGATTTTGGATCACGCCATCGACGCGGACGCGAACAAATCCTTCGGCGGCTAAACTGGAGAGTAGCTTTTTGTGTGTGCCTTTTTTACCCCGGACGACAGGGGCGAGGATATGGAACTTGGTGCGATCAGGGAGTTCCATAACGCGATCGCACATTTGGTCAATGGTTTGAGGGGCGATGTTGCGATCGCAGATCGGACAGTGGGGTTCTCCAGCGCGACCAAATAATAGGCGCAGGTAGTCGTAAATCTCGGTAACTGTACCCACGGTGGAACGGGGATTATTGGAGGTGGATTTTTGGTCAATGGAGATCGCAGGGCTTAAGCCTTCAATGGCGTCTACATCGGGTTTATCGAGTTGTCCCAGGAATTGACGCGCATAAGCGCTGAGGGATTCGACGTAGCGGCGTTGTCCTTCGGCGAAGATGGTATCGAAGGCGAGAGAGGATTTACCGGAACCGGAGACACCTGTGAAGACGATTAAGCGATCGCGCGGGAGATCGAGGTTGATGTTTTTCAGGTTATGTTGTCTGGCACCCCGGATACGGATGGTGTTTGAGTTGGGGGGTTGGTTTCCATTGAGGGATGGGGTTGGATCAGACATGAGGGCAATGGCGGGTAATAGTCCTTGATGATCTTAGCGTTGCCTCTGCCGTTGGTTGTGAGGGGGGTTTTATTTCTGGGAAGCGATGTGTTTTTTTAACGCAGAGGGGCGCAGAGGTTTACGCAGAGGGACGCAGAGGTTTTTGAGGCGATAGTATTTGAGATAATAATTTATAGTTGCGGTCAGGAAGTTAACGGATGAAAACAATTGATCTGGCTCAATCTAATTTAACTGTCGTCGAGTTAATTGAATTGGCAGAACAAGATACTGTCATTCTCAGAAAATCAGATGGGACGGAGTTTGTTTTATCCGCTGTAGATGATTTTGCGGCTGAAGTCGAGGCGTTACGTCAAAATCAGGAATTTATGGAATTTTTAGCACACCGTTCGGGTTCAACTAAACAATTATCGCTGTTAGAAGCCCGTAAACGGCTAGGTATTTGATGACGTATTACGGTAATAGAGTCTAGGTTATATAGCACTTTCAAACAGCCAACAAAAGATTACATGGGATATCCAACATCTGATTAGGGGTTGCCAACCCAACTTAGGTTTATTGATTGGGTACTGTTTTGGGATAGACTAAGATAATCAAGACTACTCAATCTAACTGAGTCATGAGTTATCGCAACATCATCACCATCGAACCGGGTAAGCGTGGCGGGAAGCCTTGTATTAGACGAATGCGGATTACCGTGTATGATGTGTTGGGCTGGTTAGCGGCGGGAATGTCCCATGCAGAAATTTTAGATGATTTCCCGGAACTGACAGAGAAAGATATCCGAGCGTGTTTGGCATTTGCGGCTGATCGGGAACGTCGTATTATTGCTGTGGTAGGTGATACTTGAAGCTATTGTTTGACCAAAACCTAAGCCGTAAACTGGTGACTCGGTTGGCAGATATTTTTCCAGATTCTAGTCATGTTCAATTTCAGGGTATGACTGAAGCCGATGACAGTGATATTTGGGAATTTGCCAAGGTTCAAGAGTTTTGTATTGTCACGCAGGATGCTGATTTTGCTGAGCTTAGCCGTCTTCCCCTCAGCATTCCTTCTGTACTCAGATCCTCATCGATATCTTCCCAGTGAATCCCATAACCTCCACCGCATACTTCCCATTTTTCCCGTTGTTCAGACGTAGCATTCAGTAATCTTGGATACCAAGTGAGAGGAACAGAAATTACCCGTCCATCCATGAGATCTACAGTTATTGTTTCCTCTGTAAAGTAGACCTTTTTAACTCTCTCGTCGGCTCGAATCGCCAAAATACCCATACCACGCCTCCAACAGTGTTTGCTGATTTGCTTATACTATTGATTGTATTTTACGTAGTTCTTTAGCACATTTGGTGTTAACTAGCCGAGGTACTGCGTGTAGCTAACCAACGCTCAAGTGATTGTTGACTTTCACCACTGCGTCTACCTGCCAATAACCCCTCAATTCCAATATGTTCGTCTAAATCAGTCCATTCGATCGCGTAGCCATCACCTAGTAATTGCCAGTTTTGCCGTTCTGTGGGTGAAGCATACATCAAACGCGGATACCAAGCTAAGGGAACGCTGAGACTTCGACCATCAGCTAGATCTACAATCAGCCGCTCATCAGTGACGCTAATTTGGCTAGCAATTGGTTCTATCTCAAGTGTCAAAGTAGTCATGCCACGCATCCAACAACACAGCTTGATATTCTTCCACTAGCTTAGCAATTTGATTCAACTCGTGTTCCTTAAAGCCCCGATTCTTTTCTAAAGAGACGGGTTCCAGCCAAAATTTGGCAATTTGCCGATCTCGCTTAACGTGAATGTGAGCAGGTTCACCCCGATCCGAGCTAAAAAAGATAAAACTGTAAGGACCAACCTGAAGAACTGTAGGCATTACATAGATGCAGTTTAATGCTTGTCGTTAAGTATGAGATATTACCTGAAACTTGTCAAGACTTTAAGGTCGGAGGGCGAGTCAATAGAATTCTCCCTCTTAAAGTCATCTCTCCTCCATGTTAAATCATACAACCCAGGCTGAACTGAAGCCTCACAGCTAGGTATGCGATCGCGGCGGCGTTCTTGTACTATTTATTGATTGTATTTTATAGATAATACCTAATATACAAGCTATCGCTAAAATAAAGCTAAACAGCACCTTCCCTAGAACCCGATTATGACCGTCGCTGAACAGATTTACGCAATTGTCAAAACCCTTCCCAAAGACCAAGCCAGCGAAATTCTTGCTTTTGCTGAATTCATTCGTGCTAAACACCTGAGCGCTAACCAACCCACAGATACGGTTGATTCTCCGATGTCCTGGACAGAACTTGTTTATTCCCTGGCTGAATCTTGGGCAACAGATTTTCCTACCCTGGAAGAGATTCGTGCTGAATCAGGAGAAGACATCCGGCGGGAGAGTTTGTGAATGTACGTTTTAGATACAAACACCCTGATCTACTACTTCAAAGGTTAGTCTATGGATGTTTGGTTCCATCGGGCATAATTGCATCTTTTAGGTTGGCATCCTCTAAGTTAGCCCCCTCTAAGTTGGCATCCTTTAGATTGGCATTCCCTAAATTAGCATTCCTTAAGTTGGCATCCTCTAGATTGGCATCCTCTAGATTGGCATCTCTTAGGAAGGCATTTTCCAGGTTGACATCCCTCAAGTTGGCATTCTCCAGGTTGGCAGCCGTCAGGTTAGCATTCAGTAGACTGGCATTTTTTAAGTTAGCATTCAACAGCTTGGCATCTAACAGGTGGGTATGCCCTAGGAAGGCACTCTCCAGGTTGGCAGCCGTTAGATCTACACCCCCCAGATTGGCACGCCCTAGGTTGGCATTCTCTAGCTTGGCAGCCCTCAGGTTGGCATTCCCTAAATTGGCACTTATCAGGTTTGTATCCCTTAAGTTGACACTCTTTAGGTTGGCATCCCACAGGAAGGTATTCTCCAGGTTGCCATCTTCCAGGGTGGCATCCCTCAAGTTGACACCCGCTAAGTTGGCATACTTCAGGTTGGCATCCCTCAAGTCGGCACCTTCCAGGTTGGCATCCCTCAAGTTGGCAGCTCTCAGGTTAGCTCCCTGGAGATTACATCTGACGCATTCGTTTCTCTCCAGCAACTGGGTAACTTGCCGATCCGACTGAGGAACTATATCCGACTGAGGAACTATGATCGTTGTCCCCACCCAGGCGACAATACCGAGGGTAGCTAACCCCAATACATACGTTAACTTCCTACCTTTTATGACACTAACTACACTCTCTAACCGATTAGCTTTACCAACCCATTGCTTTGACTTTATCGCAGCCAAAGCAGTAGCCGCCCTATCGAAGCGTTGTTTCACATTCGGTGCTACCATCTTCTCCAACCAGGCGATAAAACCGGGATTGAGTTTGGGAACTAGCCCCTTGAAATCAAAGCGATAGTTATCATCAATTAATTTACCAATATCGCGCGATCGCGTATTTGTGAGTAAGCCAATTAATGTTACTCCTAAACTATAAATATCAGCAGCTTCCGTCAGGGGACGACCAAATTGTTCCTCCGGTGGCATAAATCCTGGAGTTCCCGCCGCTACGCTACTGAGTGCCATTTCCCCACCCCGAATTCGGGCAAAGCCAAAATCAACCAAATAAGCATTCAAATGCTTATCCACCAAGATATTTTCGGGTTTGATATCCCGATGGATAATCGGGGGAACGCGCTGTTGCAAGTCAACTAAAACTTCTAAGACTGACACCGCAATTTGCTTAATCTGTTCCGGAGTAAAGCTACGTCGTTCGGCTAAAGATGGGGCATTTTTATACTCCTGTACTAGGCAAAAGCCTTGTGGCGTTTCAAAGGAATCTAAATAACGAGGAATCCGGGGATGATCCAGTTGTTGCAGAACTTCAATCTCCCGTTGATAGGCTTTATAGCCTGACCAACTTGCATCCGCCAAGGCAAAGCGGAACTCTTTGATCACAACCTTTTGCGCTGGGTTGAGGACTGTTGCCAAGTAAGTAATCCGTCCGGCTTCCCGGTTGCGTCCTAGCTCTTGAATAACGTGATAGCCATATTGGTCAAAATCTGGATAATTGCTCATTCGTCTGTATTGTTTCCCCTGATCTGCATTATAAGCGCGATCGCTCTAGTACAAGAAGGGTCAAAGGCAGAGACACCCATGAAAACAATTCAGCGATCGCGGCAGAATTCTCAGACCCCTATTGTTTTGGGTTGTGCCGTCTTGCTCCACTTAGGCTCCTGATTGATATAATAGATAATTATTTCAGGAGTTGGCTCAATTTTACTATAATAATTAGCACTAAACCTTGACACATGCGAAAATTCAAAATGGTTACAACCCTTACTAAACCATCCTCACTTTTACATGAAATTCGCCTGGAAAAAGTTGATCAGTGGAATCTGTTTAAATTCAGCGATTACCTCCAAATTCGCATGGAAAAGCTTTTAGAGAAAAAAAAAGCTGACCAACTCACACCTGAAGAGATAGTAGAACTCGATGCGATTGGAGAACTTGATCGTATTTTTACTCATATCAATGCGATGATTGCAGCCCAACATGGCAATTCGTGAAGAAACCAGACAAATTGTTCGAGAACGTGCGAACTATCAATGTGAATATTGCCACTCGCCAGAACGTTTGAGTGCTAATCGATTCACAGTTGATCATATTATTCCCAAATCATTGGGGGGTACTGACGACATCAATAATCTGGCACTTGCCTGTCGTCGCTGTAATGAAAGACGTTATAACTTTGTTGCAGGAATCGATCCAAACACTCAGGAAATTCTTCCTCTGTTTAATCCTCGTCAGCAAAAGTGGGAAGAACATTTCACCTGGATAGAGAACGGAGTTGTCATCCAAGGAATTACAGGTATTGGTCGAGCAACCTGTCTTCGTCTCGATCTAAACGATATGCGCTATCCAGAAGATGATTCTATTCGAGAGACGAGACGTTTTTGGATTCAAATTGGATTACATCCCCCAGTTAACGATCCCTGTCAGCTCTAATGTATTCTCAGGACAAATAATTAGTGTTTTACTTTGGAGAAAACTAGCTATAATTGCTTAATTTAGGTGGATGGGTTTCAGAATTGAGTTGGAGTTAGTTAAAATAGCGATCGCACCCCTTATCCTCTAAACGTTTCAGCGATGGCAGATGTAAATGGAACTTGGCTGGGAACCTATTGGCAGTGGGGCGTTCCCACAAGATTTGAGGCAACACTGCTGCATAGTGGCAATACCGTGACAGGTAATATCTTAGATGACAGCTACTTGGGCGAAGCGTCACTAACAGGGGAAGTTATTGGACGCCGGATTAGCTTTGTTAAACGCTATTTAGCGAGTTCCAACTATCCCATTAGTTACACGGGTACAATCTCGCAATCAGAAGACTTTATGCAGGGACAGTGGAGTATCGGTGGCGGTGAATCCGGTTCCTGGGAAGCCCGTCGCAGTGGTGAAAATTTAACTGTGGATTTACAAAAAGCCCAAGCTAACCGAGTACCGACTTTAACAGGTGTATGAGGGCAACAGTAACTGACTACCTCTTAGATATAGGGGAGATGGGGGGATTTTAGGGGGTTAGTCATGTCTGCCAAGCTGTACCCGTTAAACGATTGATGCAAAAATAAATAATAAATGTGGCAGTGGATTAGGCATAATAAGGGAATAGATGTTGAAGAAATTAAAAACGACAAATGATAGTCAAAGGTTTGAATAAATATCTCAGCTTTAGTGCATTAATTCTCTTAGGATTAACAGCCACATTACTCATTTCTATCCCTGCCATTTCCCAACCCAGTGATACAACCTTGCGTGCTTTAGCCCAAGAACAAAACGTCCACATAGGTGCAGCCGTATCAATACAAGCCCTTCGCAACGATCCCACCTATCGAGAGGTATTGGCGCGGGAGTTCAACATGGTTACACCTGAGAATGTGATGAAAATTAAGCCAATTCATCCAGAACGCGATCGCTACGATTTTACCGCTGCTAACGAAATCGTTGCCTTTGCCAAAGCCAATCAGATGCAGATACGCGGTCATACCTTGGTTTGGCATCGCAGTTTACCCGACTGGTTAACTGAAATCGAGTGGACGCGGGAGGAATTAATAGATATTTTGCGGCGACATATCTTTACCGTAGTCAGTCACTATCGAGGTGACATTTATGCCTGGGATGTCGTCAATGAAGCCGTTGGCGGTAAAGATTCTCTCAGAAAAACCATTTGGCAGCAAGGAATTGGGTCAGACTATGTGGAGTTAGCGTTTCGCTGGGCGCATGAAGCTGACCCCAACGCCCTCCTATTTTATAATGATTATGGCGGAGAAGGATTAGGGGAAAAATCTGATGCCATCTACGCCTTCGTTAAGGATTTGCTAGAGAAAGATGTCCCCATTCATGGTGTCGGCTTGCAGATGCACAAAAGTATAAAAAATCCGCCCAAACCCGAAGAGGTAGCCGCCAATATCAAGCGGTTGGAAGAATTGGGATTAGAGGTACATATTACTGAAATGGATGTCCAAATCCACAACGGTACAGGAACCGAGGAAGAGAGATTAGTCGAACAGGCAAAAGTATATCAGGATATGTTAGGCGTCTGTCTAAAAGCGCCTAATTGTACAGCATTTGTTACCTGGGGATTTACCGATAAATTTACCTGGATTCCCGGCTTTGTTGGTCAGCCCGACTTGCCCTTAATCTTTGATAAATCCTATCGTCCCAAACCAGCTTATCAGGCTTTAGTCGAAGTTCTCAGTACCGCCAATAATTAGTGTCTGCTGAATAACTGGACTTTGGACAAAAGAAAACGGCTCTCCCGTACTTAGAGTGATAATAAAGTCTTATGAATTAAGCTAAAGTCCCACGGTGTACTGCTTGTAGGTTGGGTTGACAAAGGAAACCCAACTAATCTAGCTTAAAAGCTAGGTTTTCCTCAAATCAAGCCAATCGCCACACACATAAGTAAAATTTATCACACCATGTACGGGAGAGCCAATTTGTTGCCATACCATTGAGGATGCCCACGTCGTTTGGTCTTAACACGACAATCACCCGGATGGCGATAAAAGACACGATTTCTCCTGACTCGGGTGATAATAACAACATTATCATCTGAGAGATTTTGTTTCAAAAAGCTAGGACTACTGTAGTCGCTATCAGCAACCAGGACAGATAAAGAGTCTTGAGGTAAATCGAGATGAGCAAGAGCTTCTTGAAACTGAAGTGTTCCAGCTTCTGTTCCTTTTTGCTCCGGTAAAACCCTTTGCGCTGATAGGTGAGTACGCAGGTTGTTCTAACCGGGTTTAGCATAGCCGTTGATGAGTTGTTGGCATAAAGTTCGTAGTAGATCCAACCCAAAAAACCTGGCGACTAGAAGTCGCAGCTACACAAATGTATGCGAAGCCTTCCCGAAGGGTAGTCTGCCTACGCGGACTAGCTGATAAAGGGGGTGGCTAACCCGGATTTGGTATCACTGGTTAGTCGCCGCGATCGCACCCTGTCCTTGGGGTGAACCAACATAACCCAGAAAGGCTTGCACCTGCGGAGTTACAGGTTCTTTGTAGACGTAATAAAGTTCTCGTTGATAGGGATAAGTCGCCGCTTCTGGAGTTAACCCATCGACGGGTACAATTCGCACCGTTTGTTGATCGGCAACCTGGGCGTAGGTGGCATAACTAATTCCATTACTTCCTAATTCTCGTAAAATTGGAGTGGTTGCATCTCGCTGCATTGTAACAATGTTAGGCGTTGTGCCAAATTGCCCACTATTAAGTACCAGTTCTTGAAACGCCTGACGAGTTCCGCTAACCGGGGGGCGATTAATTACGCGAATCGGTTCTGAAGCACCACCGACTTGTAACCAATTGGTAATCTGTCCTTGAAAAATTTGCTGAACTTGCGTTTGAGTTAAGCCTCGCTGAAAAGGATTTTCCGCACCCGCCACGATCGCGATCGCATCTTTCGTCACAGGTACAGCCACTAAGCCTTGGGACTGTTCTTCGGAGGTTAGAGGACGAGAAATCGCCGCTATATCTGTACCTCCGGTTAACAGTGTCCGAATCCCCTGATCTGAACCCCCAGCTTGGGTTTCCACAGTTGTACCTTGAAACTGCTGTTCAAAACTTTGTTTCAAGGCTTGATTAATTTGCACCATACTCGTCGAACCCGCTATCCGGACAACTGTGCCACTGGGGACAGTTTGAGGTGGCGGAAAAGCACTGTTGGGATTCGCGGCTGGCGTTCCTGGATTGGCAGGTTGAGTGGGTGGGGATGGATTTTGGGCTGGGTTATTTTCACCTCCCGTCAATCCTCCCAAATTCATCCCCGATTGACGGGTAAACCACCAAAAACCACCCGCTAATATAACGAGTGTAATTATCAACGCAGCAATAAGGGTTCCAGTTTCGTTTTTCTGTGACATAATTATTTGTCATTGGTCATTTGTCATTGGTCATTTGTCATTGGTCATTTGTCATTGGTCATTCGTCATTGGTCATTTGTTTACTTCGCCATCTTCCCCTGCTCCCCCATGTCCCTCGCTCAAGTCAGTGCAAACTCACGAATCCAGCTTGGCGGACTACCCTTCCGGAAGGCTTCGCATACATTAGTGTAGCAGCGATTTTAATCGCCGTGGCGGGGGTTACTAAACAATGAACAATCAATAGCGAATACGCGGGTCAATTAAGGCATTGATAATATCAATCGCAATACTCGCTATCACCACAATCGCTCCAAAAAACACCATAATTCCCTGCACCGTCGGGTAATCTCGTAACTGAATCGCTTCATATAATCGATTGGCTAATCCGGGCCAAGAAAAGGTCACTTCTGTTAACACCGCACCCCCTAGCAACGATGCAAACGTAAGTCCCATTACCGTAATCACCGGAATCAACGCATTTTTTAACGCATGATGCAGCAGAATCGTCCGTTCCTGAATCCCTCTAGCGCGTGCAGCTTCCACATAATCAGACTTCAGCGTTTGCTTGAGATTCACCCGGACAATACGCTCAAAAATTCCACTTAGGAGAATTCCTAATGTTAACGAAGGTAGCGTTAAATAATATAACGCCGTTAAAAATTGGTTGAAATTCCCATTCAACAGACTATCAACCGTATACAGTCCAGTGAATCCTGTGGGCGGAGTTACTGATGCCGGAAATCGTCCACCCAGGGGAAACCATCCTAACTGTACGGCAAAGATTAATTGTACAATCATTCCTGCCCAAAATATCGGTAAGGCATAGGTAATAATCCCGAATAGTCGTCCCCCTAAATCAAAAACAGTACCCGGACGAGAGGCGGAAAAAATACCCACACTAATTCCTACCGTTATGGCGACAATCATACTACATACCGCTACTTCTGCCGTCGCCGGGAAATACTGCTGAATTACTTGCAAAACGTCTCGTCCTTGGTCACTAATTGAACTGCCTAAATCCAGGCGGAGTAAACTGGATAAATAATTCACATACTGTACGGGTAGCGGTTGATTTAATCCCAACCGTTCCCGAAATTCGGCTTTTACACTTTCAGGCGCACGATTACCAATGACTGCATCAATGGGATCTCCTGGCGTAGCGCGGAGGAGTAGAAATACGATAGTAACAATCGTCCACATCATTAACGGTGCTAGGAGCAACCGGGCGATGACATAGTAAAGTAAGGCACGAGAACGAGACATCGGAATTCAAATTATGGCGAGTAGGATTAACACAGGTTTATCGTTGCGTGCATGTTAAATCAAAAATGTACAACCTGTAGGGGTGCAAAGGTTTGCGCCCATAAAATCGGCTATTTATGTCAAGGTGCGTTACGCTTCGCTAACACACCCTACAAATCGAGGCTTTGCGTAAGCCAGCTTAAGCACTTTTATCAACTTGCCAAAACGATATACCAATAATTGGGTTGATTTCTACGTTCTGTAAGTTGTCTTGAGCAAACGCAAATTCTTTTTTCTGCAATAAGGGAACCAGCGGCACATCTTGAGCAATTAGATCTTGAATTTGCTCAAATAGTTCTTGTCGCGCCTGGGGATCTTGTTCCTTTCGTTGAGCCTCAATGAGTTGGTTCATTTTCTCACTGTAATAGAAGAAACCTTGGCTTTGACTCGCCCCTTCCTGACATCCAGTTTCCGCTGATCCTTTCGTACAACTGAAAAAAGGACTGATGTAATTATCCGCATCGCCAAAATCAGGGAACCAAGCGACTAAATAGCTGGGATAAATGCCTTTGGGAATATTACCAAAGAGGGTAGCAGATTCAACAGCTTGCGGTTTTACTTGCATCAAACCCTCCATTTTTTGGTCGGCATATTCTTTGATAAGCGTAACAATTTGTTGGCGTTGAGGGCTATCTGAACTATACCAAATTTCCAATACAAACGGATTTTCGGCAGAAAACCCTGTCTCGGTTAAAAGTTCTTTTGCCTTTTCCACATTGCCATCCCCATACGGTTCCTTAAATACGGGTTGACTGGTGGCAAAGGTGTCGGGAATAATACTGTAAGCGGGTTCCGCTTGACCCCGATAGACGCGATCAATGATTAACTGACGATCCACTAACGCCGCGATCGCTTGTCGGACTTCTACCTGATCTAAGGGTTTCTGCTTGACATTTAGCACCATGTAGTCTACGCGACTGCTGGGCTTTTCTAGTACCTGATACCCTTTCGATTCAGCATCCTCTTTGAGACTGAGAATTTGATCAGCACCTAAGTCACGATAGGCAATATCAACGGCACCTGTAGTAAAGGAATTGTACAAGTTAGCGGGACTGCTGAGAAACTGAAAGTCAATCCCTTGATTGGGTGGTTTTTCTCCCCAATAGTCCTCAAATACATCCACTTTGACTAAATTTGGCTCAAAGGAAACCAGTTTATAGGGACCCGTTCCCACAAAATCATTGGGTTTAAATTTGCCTTGCCCAATTTCATAAGCTTGAGGCGAAACTGCACTTAATCCAGGAAAGGCTAGTAGGTAAGGGAAGGGAGCAAAGTCATTTTTTAGTTTAATTGTGAGTTCATATTCCCCTGTGGCTTCTACGGATTCCATGATGTTAGAAAGTAGGGCGGAAGGTTTACCCCCATTTTCACTAAACCGCCTCAAGGAAAAAGCCATGGCGTCTGCGTTAAAAGGTGTGCCATCATGGAACGTAACGCCCTGACGCACAGGAATTGTGTAGGTTAACCCATCATCACTAACTTGCGGGAGTTCCGTCGCCAGTTGCGGGATAAGTGTATCTGTATCCCCCTCGTAGGTATAGAGGCGATCGCCTAAGCTGGTAATAATATCGCTAATCGCCACTTCATAGGCATCAGCCGGATCAAGGGTTCGGGGTTTGGCAACAGAACCCACAGCGATGCGTTCAGGGCTACTGATGCTAGTGACGGAACTTGCAGCATTATCGGTGGGTGTATTTTGCCCACCACAACTAATAATCAGGATACAACAGCAGCAGAATAAACCGAGAAATTGAATAATTTGCCGTTTCTGACGAGATAAGGGAATTTTCATACGTGATCAGATAGGTGGACACAATTAAAGTTAACGGTTGAGATTAGGGAACAGGGAACAGTAAGGGTTTGAGGACGATTTACAACACTTGATTCGCTTCTCGACAGGCTTGAAAGCGTTGGCGTGAGGCGTTGAGGGTGGCGAGAACTCCTTGTTGGGTGTCGAATAATTTTTGTTTTATTTTAATCATTCACCTATTGCCATCCGTTCGATACTTAAGTCAAGATCGTAATTATATGTGATGGAAGGGTTTAATCCGATGACCATTTCTGCGGATACAGTATTTTCAAATTTACAGAAAATTGACCAAGTTGATCCGGTAACCAGTGCTATCTACCGAGAACAAGCCCAAGAGGTACTGGCTACACCATCGATCACGCTGAAACTTCGATCCGCGATCGCGGATCGACTCAACCGCGCTAATAACGATTTAGCGCTGCATACCGTAGGCAGCGAAGATAGTTACTAGGTTAGGTTAAGTCAAACTGCTTGAGCCACGATTCAACTGAATTTAAGCTGAATGTTGCTGACTTGAGGCTGATGGGCAATGCCCACCCTACTGGCGTGGCACACCTTAATTGATGGATTAGAATTGGTTCGTAGTGAGGGCTTCAGCCCTCTCCAGCTAAGCGTTATAGCACTAAAGTGCTTACTACAAACAAAACCCTATTTTAGCTGTGCCACGCCACTACGGTCTATCAAATTTCGGCTAGTTTAGTGGGAATTTAAATCTATGGGGTTGAGTCAAACTGCTTGAGCCACGATTCAGCTTGAGTTGAGCTACAGTAAGGAATAGAGAACGATTCGCCATAGCAATCAGGGGACTACTCATGTTAATTTTGATTGCTCATCCTAAATGTGGCAAAAGCTCAAGCAAAATATTTCTCAATGGCAAGGGGTACTGATCACTGCCCCCACTGTCGCCGGATTGGTGATCGCTACGGCTTGGACGGGTTCGTTTCAGCTTCTCGAATGGGCAACACTTGACCAATTTTTTCAGCAGCGTCCCCAAGAAGCTGTTGATCCCCGGATTCTGGTAGTAACGATTGATGAGTCTGATATTACCCAGATTGGAACGTGGCCCATTCCTGATCAGGTCTTAGCACAATTACTTAGAAAAATAAATGCCCAACAGCCTAGGGCGATTGGCGTGGATTTATACCGTGATTTGCCAGTCGAACCGGGTCATCAGGAATTAGTCGAGGTGTTTCAGTTTACACCAAATCTGATTGGTGTGGAAAAAGTCGTGGGCGAAACGGTAGCACCATCGCCAACCCTAAAACAACTGGATCAAGTGGCGATGGCTGATTTAGTCTTGGATGCGGATGGCAAAGTTCGTCGCGGATTGCTGTCTGTGCAATTAGACGATGAGTCCATCCACTTGGGATTAGGGGTAAAGCTGGCGTTAATGTATCTAGAAGCCGAAGGGATTACCCTGCAAATGACGGATGAAGCCAAGAGTCATTTGCAGTTGGGTAAGGCGGAATTTGTGCCATTGACAGGGAATGAGGGGGGCTATGTTAATGCTGATGTGGGTGGCTATCAGATCCTCTTAAACTATCGCGGACCGAGAGAGAACTTCCAAACTGTATCCATTGCTGATATTTTACAGAATCGGATACCACCAGATTTGATGCGCGATCGCATTGTTCTGATTGGCGCTACCGGACAAAGTGCTAACGACTTATTCTTTACACCCTATAGTCAAAATACCATCGGTTCTCGTCAGCAAACACCGGGCGTGATTATTCATGCCAATATCGCTAGTCAGATCATTAGTGGGGCGATGGCGGGACGCCCTTTAATTAAGGCGATTGATGGACGCCCTTTAATTCCCTTCATTGATAGAATAAACCAACTGTCTTGGCTGACAATTTGGATTGATCCAGTCGAGTGGTTATGGATTGTCGTCTGGTCTTTTATTGGTGCGGGAGGAAGTTGGAAACTCCAGCAAGCGAACCAGTTCGCGGATAGGATTTTTCCCCGATGGGTGGTTGTTGGTTTCGGCATCTTCTTCATGGGTAGTATCCTGGTGGTTGGCAGTTATGGGGCGTTTCTCGTTAACTGGTGGTTACCCGTGGTTTCGCCGCTGGTGGCGTTGATCGGATCATCGATGGCGATCGCGCTTTACCAAACCTGGGAACTACAGCGCTATAATGCTGACTTAGAAATTTTACTCGAAACCACCACGGCTCATTCCGATGCGATTGAGGAGGAGTTACATCAACAAGCCGAAGAAGCCGCACGGGAAAGTGAACGCCGATTAGCCCAATTTCTGGAAGCGGTTCCAGTTGGCGTAGCGGTATTAGATGCAACCGGAAAAACCTATTACCTGAATCAACGGGCGCAACAGTTAATGGGTAAAGGTGTGGTTCCTGATACCTTTGCTGAACAATTCGCTGAGGTCTATCAATTCTATATTGCTGGCACTGAACAACTCTATCCGGCGGACTTATTGCCCGTCGTGCAAGCGTTAATGGGAGAAAGTGCCACGGCTGATGACATTGAAATTCACCAAGGCGATCAAATTATTCCTATTGAAGCTTGGGGTATCCCGATTTTTGATGAAGGGGGCAAAGTCACCTTTGCGATCGCGGCGTTTCAAGATATTACTGAACGCAAAAAAGCTGAAATTGAACGCAAGGATTTCACGGCTCAACTCCTGCAACTGAATCAGGCTTATGAACGTTTTGTCCCGGAAAACTTTCTGAAATTGCTGGACAAGAAAAGTATTGTCGATGTCAAACTCGGCGAGGCGGTGCAGAAGGAAATGTCGATTTTATTTTCTGACATTCGTTCCTTCACCACTCTCTCGGAACGGATGAGCTTAGAGGATAATTTTAAATTTATCAATGCCTATCTGTCGCGCATGGAACCCGCTATTGTCGAACATGATGGCTTTATTGATAAATATATCGGTGATGCGATTATGGCGCTATTTAACGGTAGTGCTGATGATGCGGTTCGCGCCGGAATTGATATGTTAAATCGGTTGACTGATTATAATAAAACGCGGCGACGCCCGGATCGTCCCCCGATTCAGATTGGGATTGGGATTAACACGGGTTCGCTGATGCTGGGAACCGTGGGCGGACATAATCGCATGGATGGTACAGTGATTAGTGATGCGGTCAATTTAGCCGCTCGCTTAGAACAGCTTACCAAAGAGTATGGGGTATCCTTATTAATTTCTCATCACACGTTTTTACAGCTAAATCATCCGGTTGAATATGCCTTTCGGATCATCGGTCAAGTTCAGGTTAAGGGCAAACGGGAAATGGTCTCTGTTTTTGAAATATTTGAGGCAGATCCACCAGAACTGCGCTCGGTAAAGTTAATGACAAAGCCTGATTTTGAGAAGGCTTTATTTCTGTATAGTACTCGTTCATTTAAAGAAGCTGCCCAAATTTTTCAAGAGTGTTTACAGATTAATCCCGTTGATCAAGTCGCTCAAATTTATTTAGATGCTTGTCAGAAACAGGGTGAGGATTGAAATCGTTATTGTGGAGGGAACAGGGAACGGGGAACAGAGAACAGGAACTACCCAATTTAAATGCCCATTAGCTGATCACACTGATTACCTAGAGCGTCAGTTTAGTAATAGCCGTTAAAATAAGTTAAATGTAGGGGCGGGCGCGAGCCGTTTAATTTGGGTATCTACCGATAACCTCTAAACCAAACCCGCCCGTTATTATAACGTGGGTTAATCAGGCAACTCTGAACCCGATTATCAACAGGTTGACACTCCCTGCCCTATAAGTGCGGGGATTCTTAGTTCCGCGACACACCTTACAATTATCTATCCTTGCGGCAATACTTAAACCAAACACCCGTAGAAAACTACCAAGTATTGAGCCTAATTTAGATAACTCCAGAGGGCTTGTCTCCCTAAGCGTTTAGAGATTACTCTCTATGTTTCGGTCTGCCCGACCGTACATTGTTTTTGTCTTATGACTAATGCATTGCAGCACTTTTCTGGTATCGGCACTCGTTTAAGTCCATGCGTTTTTAAGAGGTTTCTCGCGCCTCATGCACTAGCATCACTTTACGTGATAATCATCGATAAATCGATTGGCGATACTCACGACTTTCGCCTGTGCTAGACTACCTTTATAGATTAACACATTATTTATTACAATACAAGACTAAGAGAAAATAAAAAGTCGTCCTAAAAGGACGAGGCTTGTATCCCTAGTTCTCGGTCAAAAATTTGAGGGTTTAACGTTGATGAATTTGTTTTTTCCGCTTCTGGGACTTCTGCTGGGACTCTTCGCGATCGCGATCCTACTCTATCTCGTCACAGGTCGCCGCTATCAATCCTCTGAATCGGTGGTCAATTCTTATGACCAATGGACAGAAGATGGTATTTTAGAGTTTTATTGGGGCGAACATATTCACTTAGGGCATTATGGCTCACCGCCTCAACCCAAGGATTTTTTAGCCGCAAAATCAGATTTTGTGCATGAAATGGTGCGTTGGGGAGGACTCGATAAATTACCCCCAGGAACCACTGTTTTAGATGTCGGATGTGGCATCGGCGGCAGCAGTCGTATTTTAGCACGGGATTACGGGTTTGCCGTAACCGGAATTAGCATCAGTCCCCAACAAATAAAACGGGCTCAAGAGTTAACGCCAAAGGACTTAGATGCAACGTTTTTAGTCAATGATGCCATGGCAATGTCTTTCCCAGATGCCAGTTTTGATGTGGTTTGGTCAATTGAAGTGGGTCCTCATATTCCCGATAAAGCTCTTTTTGCCAAAGAATTAATGCGGGTACTCAAGCCTGGTGGTATTCTGGTTGTTGCTGACTGGAATCAACGGGATGATCGCCAGAAACCACTTAATTTTTGGGAACGTCCGGTGATGCAGCAACTTTTGGATCAGTGGTCTCATCCAGCGTTTTCCAGTATAGAAGGGTTTTCGGAACGGTTGCAGGAAACCGGACTGGTTGAGGGCAGTGTAACAACCGCAGATTGGACAGAGGAAACGCTTCCATCTTGGCTTGATACTATCTGGCAAGGCATCATTCGACCGCAGGGATGGCTACAGTTTGGTCTATCAGGTTTTATCAAGTCTGTGCGAGAAGTGCCGACAATTTTATTAATGCGGCTAGCCTTCGGTTCTGGGCTTTGTCGATTTGGCATGTTTCGCGCTATTCGAGCCAATTCTCCAGCCAATTTAACCGAAACCGTCTCGAATCAAGCTGTGGCGACAGAACGGTGATGAATCAAATTTGACATCCTCACCGTGTTACCAGCACGGTGATTTCTACCAGGGGTTTGGTTACCAAACCCCTACTCTCGGTGGCGTAAACACGACTCTGCACAAAAGTATTTTTCTTGACATGGGGATATGACCTATCCCTGCTATCCTTGATTTTGTGAAAACTGGGTTAATGTTGCCTCTAGAGATAACTGTTATGGAGCCGTGGTTAAAATTACTTCTGCAATGGGCTGTCCCTGTTTTTAAGACCCTAGTCTATCTGAAAACGACCAATCAATTTAATGGTATACCCTTAAACGAAAAACCAACATCTGAACCCAAACCCCTTATCTTACCCTATCAGGGGGTCGATGAAGTCCCTCAAGGGGAAAAACTGGTGGCAATGGGACAACATTTTGCCAATAAACTGCCAGATGTGATCAACGCGATCGCGCAAACCGTAGATGACACAGATCACCTAGAACAGCAGCGCTTCCAGCAACAGAAAGCCCTTCAGCAGCAACTCGTCGCCGAACATCGCCAAACCCTATTCAAACTCGCCGCCTATCAACGGGAAACCACCCTCCAGTTACCGGAAGTCCATAAAATCCTCGATCATTGGCCCCTGCGCCTGTTCCCCTCCCAACTCCTCGAACCGCATCGCCCCAATCGCCCGATTCCGCTACGAATTTTTATTGCCCCTCCCCAGGTTCAGTTTGAGCGGTTTGGGGAAATGAACTCAGAAGTGCCAGAAATTGAACTGGGTTTGGCGCAACGATTGCGAGAATTCTTAAGTCAACATTATCCTCTACATTCTCAAGTGAGACCCACTGAATTTTTAGGCGGGGCGTGGGAGAGTAAGCGGTTTCATAGTGAATCGAGTATTAAGGCGCTTTTTAGCCTGTTGAAATCTGAACCCACCTTAATATTAGAATCGGAAATTGATGGCGATTTCCTGATTTTTCGCCTCGCTTATTGGGGATTGGGGCAGGACAGTTATTGCTATTCAACGTTATGTAAGTTTTCCTATCGAGATTTTATCTATGAATCAACAAAAGCCAGGGCATTGAAATGGAAAACCACGCGAGATAAACTCCTGGCATTGGGAAAGAGTATTGAGGATATTAATGCCAAAGGCGGCGACAATCCGATTAATTTAGCCTACTTGGAAGAAGCCGAAGAATTACAGCAAGCTGGAATTGATCCGGGTGAATTGATTTTTCCCTATAAAGTGAACCGCCGCGATTGGGACAACTTTTGCCAGTTTTTAAGCACCTGTCACTGTTTAGTGGCGGGCTGGGTGGCGGATATTCACCATCTGGTTCACTCGGATGTATCACCGCTTTTGCCGGAATTATTACCGCCATTAATTGCGGAAGTCTCTGATCCGGATTTAGTTCAAGTGGTGATGCAAACCACTCTTTCAATTTATCAAGAGGTGTTACAGTCTCTGGTTAGTGAACGCCCTTACTGGGAACCGGAACTGAGTTTAAAACTGGCACAGAGTTTAACCTGTTTACCCGATAAATCCTGGGCAACTACACAAATTAAATCGTCTCTGAAAGCGTGGCTGCAACAACGGAAACAGCCGCATCGAGAAGGCTTACAGGCATTTGAAGCAATGCGATTGGTATTAACCCAACAGGATCACCACTATTGCCAGATGCTGCAATCCTGTTTAGCCGCCGTGGGCGATGAACAGGGGGCAAATCAAGTCCAGGAATTGCTAGAGGCGATCGCATCCCGTCAACAGTCGCAGACAGTTACTAATCTGGGCTTAACCTCCACGTTCACGGGACTCAGTGGCAAAGTAAGCGCGATCGCGATTCATCCCCATGGACGCACCCTGTTAAGTTGTGGGGGTGACAGTACGATTAAGATTTGGGATATTATCAGCCTGAATTCGACACCTATTCAGCAATTAAATGGGCATTCTGGTGGCGTTTTAACCCTTACCCTTAGTCGCGATGGGCAGATTTTAGCCAGTAGCGATCAGTCAAAAAATCGCAGTTATATTAAAGTCTGGAATCTACATCAGGGAAAACTGCTGTGGACGCTTTCTGGACATCGCAAGCAGATTCATTCCCTAGCCATTAGTCCGGATAATCACACTCTGGCTAGTGGTTCCCACAAAATTAAGTTATGGAACTTAAACACAGGTGAACCTTTCCGCACGCTATTTGGACATAAAGAATGGGTGTATTCCCTAGCGATTAGTCCCGATGGTCAAAGTTTAGTCAGTGGAAGTGGGGATAAGACGGTTAAGATATGGAAATTGGCAACAGGAGAACTACTGCGGACGCTGAGTGGACATAAAGCCAGTGTCAGGGTGGTGGCGATTAGTCCCGATGGGCAAACGATTGTCAGTGGGAGTGAGGATAAGACGATTAAGTTATGGGATTTTGAGACGGGGAAACTCCTGACTACATTAACCGATCATACAGGAGCGGTGTATGCGATCGCGCTAAGTCCAGATGGTGAATATCTGATTAGTGGGAGTGAGGACAAGACAATTAAGGTTTGGCATCTGCATCGGGGAGAACTCATGCAAACCCTTGAGGATCATACCGCCCCAGTATACGCCCTTGCCATTGGTGCTGATGGACTCCTTGCCAGTGGGAGTGAGGATCAGACGATTAAATTGTGGCGTCCCTTGTAGAGACGCGCCATGGCGCGTCTGTAGGGGCTATCAAGACGAACACAGAAGGTTTATCAAGGATTGAGGTATCTCTTCAAAATGCTCTAACAAAAAATCCATAATTGCCAGATGGCGCAAGTCAACCGGTTGAGGACGATGATAGCCTTTCCCTCGGTTAAACCAACTCTGAACCGTCCCCTGGGAACGAGAACAGATGTGAGAAAGTTGCTCATAAGTGACATCCCATTTGGCATAAAACTGCTTGGGTGTCATCCCTAATTCACAGTAACAATAGAGGTTAATGTCGCTGTAGTGCTTAACAAAAGAGAGGAGTTGGGTAATTCCCAATTCTGCTAACGCTTGCTGGTCAGTGGTTTCAGCAGTATTGCAGGTGTCAAGTTGAGAGAGTAAAGGGTTCATAGTGTTCTTTTCCTTATGTAGTATTCAATGTATTTATTGCTTGTAATAATGTTATAACAAAATAAATAAAACAACAACCCCTTTGTCTCAAAAAAAGAGACGAGAGGGAAATCATTAGAGCGAAAAAACGTAGGGTGGGTTAGGCGGGTTTTAAACGTAAGCGATAACCATTTAATTAACGCTCCGCCGTAACCCACCGATGTTAAATGGACAAGATATTATGTAATCAATAGTTCAAACAAGAATCCTAATTTTTCTTGGCTTGAGCGAAGTCGAAACCCAACCGACACACATCAAAAAACTTAGGGTGGGTTAGGCGGGCTTTAAACCTAAGCGATAACCATTTAATCAACGCTCCGCCGTAACCCACTGATGTTAACTGGGCAAGATATTATGTAATCAACAGTTCAGACAATAATCCTAAATTTTCTTGGCTTGAGCGAAGTCGAAACCCAACCGACACACATCAAAAAACGTAGGGTGGATTAAGCGGGTTTTAAACCGAAGCGATAATCATTTAATCAACGCTCCGCCGTAACCCACCGATGTTAACTGGGCAAGATATTATTTAATCAACAGTTCAAACAATAATCCTAAATTTTCTTGGCTTGAGCGAAGTCGAAACCCAACCGACACACATCAAAAAACGTAGGGTGGGTTAGGCGGATTTTAAACGTAAGCGATAACCATTTAATCAACGCTCCGCCGTAACCCACCGATGTTAACTGGGCAAGATATTATGTAATCAATAGTTCAGACAATAATCCTGAATTTTCTTGGCTTGAGCGAAGTCGAAATCCAACCGACACACATCAAAAAACGTAGGGTGGGTTAGGCGGGCTTTAAACGTAAGCGATAACCATTTAATCAACACTCCGCCGTAACCCACCGATGTTAAATGGGCAAGATATTATGTAATCAACAGTTCAGACAATAATCCTAAATTTTGTTGGGTTGAGCGAAGTCGAAACCCAACCTACAACTATTAAGATTGAGAACCAAATGGCACGGTTAAACCGGGCGCACGCCATGCGCCCCTACAATTTCTCAACCTTTGATAGAACAGGCGTCAACCCAACCCATTCTCTCTCCCACTTCTTCACCTCAGCCAAGATATACTGAAAGCAGCGACATCTAACCGCTAAATCCTCTACAGTCTTCATTTCCGGATTACTGACATGACCCGCAAACCCCAGTTATTAACCCAAGCGCTGGTTGGATTTGCCTTTGCTATCGGTGCGACGGTGACATTCAGCCAACCTAGCCATGCTCGAGATAAATTCTTTTGTGGGATGAGTAATGGTCAACCTGCAACCATTGCTCGTACCTCACGGGGAAATATTCCGATTATTCGCTGGGTTGATGACTCATTTCCGCCGCCTTGGACACCTGCTCGACGCTGTGAGGAGATCTCTGCTAGATTTCAGCGATTTTATCGTAACGGAATCTTGAATTACCTGAAAGCTGGGTGGTCTAATCGTCAACCTGTTTTGTGTGTCGCTGCTTACAAAGGGGGTGCTTGTCTGTCGAACGGTGTACTCGTTACCCTGAAATCGGGGAGTAGTCCGCAACAGGTTCTCGCGCGATTACAGGATCGTCGGGCGTTAGCTTCAGGACGCACGATTCAGCTCAGTAGTGATTTGTTTTCTACTGTTGATGGTGAAATGTATTTTAATATCGGTGGCTTCTTGGTGGAAGATGATCCAGAGGATAATTTACCTGCTAATCCGGATGATATTGATGACCTTCCTCCAGGATATATCTGGGATTTGTAAGCCAATTACGGGTTAATCCGAGATGCACCGAAAAGCACTGATATCAATTGTTTGTGTGGGTGGCTTATTTGTGGCGCTATCCGCAACGGTGCTAAATGACCAAGGTGCTAATTCCGATGAGTTTGTGCAAGGGTCATTCTCTCAACTCTCTGTCAAGCAACTCCATACATTAGCTGAGTCAATCACGGTGAAAGTGTTATCCGGGGAGTTTTTGGGGTCAGGGATTTTAATTGACCAACAGGGTTCTGTTTATACCGTGCTGACGAATGCCCATATTCTTCGGTCAGCCGAACCTCCCTATCAGATTCAAACCCCAGATGGTCAAATTTATCAAGCCGATGTGCCACAAAATGTGTCGTTTCCAGGTCATGATTTGGCGCTGTTGCAGTTTCATAGTCCAGATGGGCGCTATCCCGTGGCGTCTCTGGGAACTTCGCCAAGGGTAGGGGGAGAGGTATTTGCGGCGGGATTTCCCTTTGTGGATGACTTGTCTCAAGTTCCGATTATTCGGGATAAACAGGGCGGATTTGTCTTACAAGTTGGTCACGTTTCTCTGATACTGGAGAAAGCACTGGAAGGAGGCTATCGGATTGGGTACACGAATCCAGTTGAAAAAGGGATGAGTGGGGGACCTTTGTTGAATAATCGTGGTCAGGTGGTGGGGATTAATGGAATGCACGCCGAACCCCTTTGGGGTGATCCTTATATATATATGGATGGTTCAACTCCAGAACCGGATTTGCGGGAACAGATGAGTCGTTATAGTTGGGGGATTCCCATTGATGCGTTTGTCCAGTTTGCGCCACCTGCTTTTATACCGCGCAGCAGAAATAACCTACCGAGTCACAATAGAGGAAAAAGCAGCTACCATCAACCCGATAGCCTTCCTTACTTTTTAGGGATCTCTCCAAACCTCTCTCCAAACCTCTCTCCTGCAAGGAGAGAGGCTTTGAATTTCCCTGATACTGTTTTATGAAGTGAACTGGATTTTGATTAGCGGGGTAGTCTAAACGATGATCCAATTTTCCTATCACATACCAGCCGCCCTCATCGGTACAGCGATTGTTTTGGTACAGTCTCAGCTTGCAGTCGCTTTGACTAAAGATGAGGTGAACGCTATCGCCAAGGAAATTACGGTGAAAATCAGTGGCGAAAGTAATGGTTCTGGCATAATTTTTGAACGAGAGGGTAACACCTATTATGTCCTGACCAATCGCCATGTGATTTATCAGCCAGGGCGATATGAAATCCAAACCCCTGATGGTGAGATCTATCCGGTTTATTACAGCGAAGAAGTGCCAGGGTTAGATGCAGTGGTGTTGCGGTTTGAGAGTGACAAAACCTACCCCACGGCTGATCTGGGTAACTCTGACCAAATGACCGAAGCAACCACTATATATGTGGTAGGTTGGGCAGATGTTCTGCCGGGAACGAATGAACGTACCTATCAGTTTACTAGAGGACAGATTACCAGTCGTTTAACTAATCCAGATGACGGCTATTCTCTGATCTATACCAACCCCACGATTCCTGGTACATCCGGTGGTCCGATGTTGGATGAGAAGGGACGTGTGGTGGGAATTAATGGACGAGCAACAGTGGAACCCAACACCCAGCGAGCGTTTAGTTTGGGGATTCCGATTAATACTTTTTTAGTGGCTCGCAATGATTTGGAACAGATAGATAGTACCCCAGTCGTCGCCCAGGAACCAACGGCTCAAAACCTGATTAGCTTGGCAGGAATCAAAGCGGAGAAAGGAAACTATCAGGAGGCTATTGCTGATTTGACCCAAGCACTGCGCCTGAGTCCCAACAATCCAGAGGCTTACTATCGGCGGGCGAATGCTTACGTTGAGCTAGAAAATTATCAAGCAGCGATTGAGGATTTTAATCAGGTACTGCGACTCAATCCTGACAATGCTTTAGCGTACTTCAGTCGGGGTTATTCTCGTGGTGAATTGGGAGATCACCAAGGAGCGATCGCAGATTACACTCAAGGGATTAAACTTAATCCTGAGTATGCTATTGCCTACTACAACCGGGGTATTGCCCGCTCTGACCGAGAAGACTACCAAGGGGCGATCGCGGATTACACTCAAGCGATTAAAATTAATCCTGAGTTTGCCCTTGCCTACTACAACCGGGGTGTTGCCCGCTCTGACATAAAAGACTACGAAGGAGCGATCGCGGATTTCAATCAAGCGATTAAACTTAATCCTGACTATGCTTATGCCTACCATAACCGGGGTCTTGCCCGCTTTAACCTAAAAGACTACCAAGGAGCGATCGCAGATTACAATCAAGCGATTCAACTTAATCCTGATGATGCTGTTGCCTACAACAACCGGGGTCTTGCCCGCTCTGAGCAAGGAGACTACCAAGGAGCGATAGCCGATTACACTCAAGCGATTCAACTTAATCCGGATTATGCTGATGCCTACCACAACCGGGGTGCTGCCCGTTACAACCTAGAAGACTACCAAGGAGCGATCGCCGATTTCAATCAAGCGATTCAACTTAATCCTGATGATGCTGATGCCTACAACAACCGGGGTAATGCCCGCCGAAACCGAGAAGACTACCAAGGAGCGATAGCCGATTACAATCAAGCGATTCAACTTAATCCTGAGTATGCTGATGCCTACGACGGTCGAGGTGATGCCCGTTACAACCTAGGAGACTACGAAGGAGCGATAGAGGATTACAATCAAGCGATTCAACTTAATCCTGATGATGCTGATGCCTACAACAACCGGGGTAATGCCCGCTATAACCTAAAAGACTACCAAGAGGCGATCGCCGATTACAATCAAGCGATTCAACTTAATCCTGAGAATGCTTATGCCTACAACGGTCGAGGTGCTGCCCGCTCTGACCTAGGAGACTACCAAGGAGCGATCGCCGATTACAATCAAGCGATTAAACTTAATCCTGAATATGCTGATGCCTACATCAGTCGAGGTAATGCCCGCTATCATCTAAAAGACTACGAAGGAGCGATCACGGATTACACTCAAGCGATTAAACTTAATCCTGAGTATGCTAATGCCTACATCGGTCGGGGTAGTGCCCGCTCTGACCAAGGAGACAACCAAGGAGCGATAGAGGATTACAATCAAGCGATTCAACTTAATCCTGAATATGCTGATGCCTACGACAACCGGGGTATTGCCCGTCGCCAACTAGGCGACTACGAAGGGGCGATCACGGATTCCACTCAAGCGATTCGTCTGAATCCTGACAATGCTATTACCTACAACAACCGGGGTTCTGCCCGATCTGATCTGAAAGACTACCAAGGGGCGATAGAAGATTACAATCAAGCGATTCAACTTAATCCTGATTTGGCTGATGCCTACAACAACCGGGGTATTGTCCGCTATCATCTAAAAGACTACGAAGGGGCGATCGCGGATTACACTCAAGCGATTAAAATTAATCCTGAGTTTGCCCTTGCCTACTACAACCGGGGTGTTGCCCGCTCTGACCTAGAAGACTACGAAGGAGCGATCGCCGATTACAATCAAGCGATTAAAATTAATCCTGAGTATGCTGATGCCTACCACAACCGAGGTTTTGCCCGCAGAAACCTAGAAGACTACCAAGGAGCGATCGCGGATTTCACTCAAGCGATTAAAATTAATCCTGATTTGGCTTTTGCCTACAACGGTCGAGGTAATGCCCGCTTTAACCTAAAAGACTACGAAGAAGCGATCGCCGATTACAATCAAGCGATTCAACTTAATCCTGAGTTTGCTAATGCCCACTACAGCCGGGGTCTTGCCCATCGTGACTTGGGCGATCAAGACAAAGCCCTTGAGGATTTCCGCCAAGCTGCCGAGCTTTATCAGCAACAAGGAAATAGAGAATGGTATCAAAATGCACAGAAAAAAATTAGAGAGCTTGAGCAAGAATAAACTTTAACCGATTTTTCAGGTTATTTTAATTTCCAATCACGTCTTCCTATTGAAAACTACTTTCATAATTCAATTAATTCTATTCAAGTTGAAGTAAACAATTAACTCACCTATGGTACAAGCCAAAGCCATATCCAAAACAATCACCAGCTTACTTGACCTCCGAGAACGATTTAATCTGACGCCAACAACCAATGAGCAATTCTCCTCAGAGTTTACCCAAGACTTACCGGAACTAACTGACACAGAAATCGCCACATTAGACCAAATCCGCAACCGATTCTGGCGTCATCGAGAACGGGGTTCCTTAGCCGAAGGAACCATTAATCAATTAGTCATCTCTCCGGTATTAACCCTTGCGGGTTTATACGACGAACCCTTTTTTATTACCGCAGAACCTGAAGTCGAATTACTGCTCGAAGACAGAGATGAATTACTCAGAGGACGCATCGATACCCTAATTATTCAACAGCAATTCTGGGTGTTAGTGGTTGAATCTAAATCAACGATCGCCTTCTCCGTCGCCTTACCTCAAGCCCTCACTTACATGATGGGAAACCCCAATCCCGAATATCCTGTCTACGGATTAATCATGAATGGTGATGAATTCCAATTCATTAAACTCTTGCAACAAGATAACCCTGAATACGATTTGTCCAATATTTTTTCCCTGCTGCTTCCTCACCGCAATCAACTTTATGACATTATGCGTATTTTGAAACAAATTCGACGAATTATGCGGCAAGATTTAGCTAAATAAATTGCAGATTACAGGCGCTATCTGTTAGGAAACGGCATTATCTATCGGTGTCAATTTCAGCTATACCCCTCACCCCCAGCCCCTCTCCCACAGCGGGGAGAGGGGAGCAAGAAACATCTGATATTATGTCTTGGGGATTACCCATAATTACATTGGTTTAATATAGCAGTCGCCAAGACAGTTAGGACACATCGGATTCGTAGAGACGTTCCGGTGGAACGTCTCCACCCGTGTATTTGTGCTTAATAGATTAAGTGTTGTACAAGCACCTCAAACCCTTACAAAGGAAGAATGACGCTCTCCACGATTAACTTTAATTGTCCCCACCTACTTAGTAAGAGTTTCAGGTATTTTTATTCAGGGGTATTTGACCGGACATGATATGACTCCCCTTCTCCCTTGATGGGAGAAGGGGTTAGGGGATGAGGGTGAAAAGCAAGAGGGGTAAGCTTTCACCGTAAGTTTACACGGATGGACATTACCCTATCCCTAGGATAAAAATCATCGCACTTTAAACGACTTAATCATCACCTCTTCCACAGGTTTCAACTCATCCCGATACTCACCTTCTTCTGCCGTGTACGTCACAATATAAGCCTGATTCTTCTTCAACACCCAAACTTGCATCGACTTTAACCTGACATTATTCTCCTCATCCTTCCCCGTATAAATCACCCGATGAGCCTTATCCCCCGCCAACCTTGCTGGCTCCGATGTAAAAATCTTCGCCTCTGGCAGAAACTCAATAATTTCCGCTACCGATGCCGTGGTATAATCCGCTAATGACATCGATTCCGTCAACGGTTCTACACTAATCGTCAATTCCGGTTTAAACCCAGTCGAATTATTCCCTTTTGGCACAAATCGAGCCACCGTTCCACTCAACGGATCACCCGTTCCTTTTTGTTCCCAGGTTTTCGGATACTTCATCTGAATTCCTAACCCTTCATGCTCATAAACTAGCGTATCCGCCACCTGTGCTAACCGTTCATCCATGCGGAAAAATTGCCTAAATTCTGGAATCACCACCACAGCCGCTAAAAACGAACCAATCGCCACCACCAATCCCACATCAATTCTGAGTAACTTTAAAACCCAACCAAACTTCCCCGGCGATTGCAACCGCTTCACCGCCTTTAACGCCTCCGTCGCTGACTGATAACGGCGGCTAAAATGACAGCGCACCATTGTATCAATCACCCTTGCCAATTTCGAGTTAATTTTTAACCGTTCCCGCCAGATAATTTCCCCCGTCTTCCCATCTTCAGGTAAATCTTGCGGCGCGATTCCCGTCAACGCTTGAATGGCAATCATTCCCACGGCATAAATATCACTCGCTAACCTCGGTTTACCTTGGGTTTGTTCGCTGGGCATATACCCTTCTGTACCCACGGCAATGGTAAAATTTGCTTGTCCTTGGGGCGTCACTACCTGAGTCGTAATTTGTTTCACTGCGCCAAAATCAATCAAAACCAACGTGTCATCAGATTGACGCCGAATGATATTCGAGGGTTTAATATCCCGGTGAATCACATTCTGTTCATGGACAAATACCAGGATTTCCAGAATCCCCGCTAACAGCTTAATCACCTGTTCCTGACTCAATCGTTTTCCCGGCGATAATTCTTGACTTAACGGCTGCCCCGCGATAAAATCTTGAACTAAATAAAACTCCTGATTTTCCTCAAAATGAGCCAACAGGCGCGGGATTTGCTCATGATTTCCCAAACGGTTCAAGACTTGGGCTTCAGCTTCAAATAAACGCTTTGCCTCTTGTAACGTAAACGGATCAGTTGACTGAGGATGCAGATGTTTGACCACACAATGGTCATGATTAGGACGCTGTAAATCTTCAGCCAGATACGTCTGACCAAACATTCCGCCGCCCAAATGGTCAATAATGTGATATCGTCCAGCCAGTGTTTGTCCAATCATCAAACCGTCATCCCCAGAGGTGGTTGAACAGAGCCGTTAAGCTGTCATACATTTAATAGAGGTAGTGAGCAAGATGCTTAGTCGCGAGCAAGATGCTCGCACTACATACAACGATTTCGCAATTGTTGACATAAAGGTTTAAATGCCGAACAGCTTATAGGATTGATCTTAAGCGTTCTGTCCCTTCTATGCACAGCGAGTCGTTTGTCCGCAGCAGGAAAAGCGCAACCATCAGCAGGAATAGGGAATAGGCTTTCTTGCAATGGTTTCAACATCTCGACTGCGCTCGATGTTGACCCTCTGTCGAGGGAAAATTCGGCGCTGAGGTCGGCAAAAATTCCAGGATGCAAGACGGTGGTCATGTAAAAACCTTGCACTTGTTGGGTCGGAAAATGGCTTGAAACCCCTATCTGGTCTACCTTACACACTTATGCAGCAAGCCCTATGTAGTGTTCAATAATTTGTTTGCTTAAAATAATGTTACAACATAATAAACAAAACAACAACCCCTTTGTCTCGAAAAAAGAGACGAGAGGGACATCATTAGAGCGAAAAAACGTAGGGTGAGTTAGGCGGGTTTTAAACCGAAGCTATAACCATTTAATCAACGCTCCGCCGTAACCCACCGATGTTAACTGGGCAAGATATTATTTAATCAATAGTTCAGACAATAATTCTGAATTTTGTTGGCTTGAACGAAGTCGAAACCAAACCTACAACTCCTAAAATTACGGAATAGATGGCACGGTTAAATCGGGCGCACGTCAGTGCGCCCCTAAGTGGATTTATTCTTTGACAACGTTGTTAACCTCCGAGTTGATCTGAATGTCTGCCTGCTCTTCCAGAATAAAAACTGTACCGAGTAAAGCTGTGGCAATCATCAATAAAAATCCGGAAATTACTAAACCATTGGCAACAGTCCAGAGGGGATGTTTACGACGCTCTTGCTGAAGGCGATCGCGACCACGTTTTTCCCTCCCCATCAATAGCACCCAGTAAAAGCCTCCTTTCGGAAATGGCATCGATAACCGCAAATCAACAGTATGTTTTTTCGATGCACGACTCCCGAAGGTTTGTTTTAGTATTTCCAGTTGAGTCGGATTAAACGTTGCCGCCATTTTCGCGGGAATTCGAGCGAAAAATTGTTCAATGAATGGATCTGGTTTTGACAGCTTCATACAATGCAAGTTTGGCTTAATCGAGTTGCGAAAACAAATTTATTTAAAATAAAATACAAAGAATGGGTTTAAAATAGAGGATTGTGGTCACTGTCCCAACATTGCCCCTCTGACCAGGTTCTATTGGTTTTTTGGCATTGTTCTGAGTTAGTAATCCAGGGCAGACTGGCAGGATAAGCCGTGGTGGGAAGACGGAAGGATTTGAAGGAAGCGAAGACGACTGAAACTGAGGCATAGGTGGAGGTTAGCAATAACGAAAAAAAAGCCATAATTAATACAATATTGGCAGGCGTCCATAGCGGAAATTGGGAACGTTCAGCACGCCGCCGTTGAGGAGAGCGAGATTCTCGTCCGCCTAACAAAACGAGATAACAGCGGCATCCAGGAATCGGTAAGGTTAAGCGGATATCAACCGGATGCGTTTTCCAAGGGCGGGGACTAAAGGCATATTTAATCGCCTCTAACTGTTCGGGTGTGAATGTCTGGAGTGTTTCCGCAGGAATTTGGGCAAAAAAGGGGTCTGAAAAAGGGGTCTTACTCATCGGTTTTGGCTTATAGTTCTCGTGTAGCAATCCAACTCGCGATCGCGAAAAACAAATTCGATAAATCTAAGCACCCCAAAATCGCTGGTGAGTCAGTTCCAGTTAACAAATTTTCAACTAATTGAGCCTTGTCTTCCAGCGGAAGTTGCTCAACCAGTTGCTTCACTTCTGCCAATAAAATAGAATGTTGATGAACCCGCATAAAACACCACCTTGACTCTAAATCAATCCTAGAGATATTTTCCTTATTTTTCCTCCGGTAAATTACACAAAAAAATAGGACTTATAATTCGCTGATTCCGCAATTACTCGGACATATAGCGCTTACGCGCCAGGGAATAGGCAATAGGCAACACCTCGACTTACCTCGACTTACCTCGACTTACCTCGGTAACACGCTCGGTACAAGTCGCTCAGGGTCAAGCGATTTAAATTTTTCTTTTATGTCCTAACCTTAGTGCGTAGTGCTATACAAGAAAGCAAGAGAGCAGGAGTGCAGAGGTGCAGAGGTGCAGAGGTGAAAACGACAAATGACAAATGACAAATGACCAATGACAAATGACCAATGACCAATGACCAATAACCAATGACAAACCCTCAGAAAAAATACGGTGAATGAGGACAATCGGGTTCTCAGAGTCCGTAAACATACGGATGTCAAATCCAGTTGACTTGACGTTTGATAAAAGATAAGACCCCAGACTCCTCTATCGTTACACTTCTGAAGTTTGCCATGTCACTCCTAGACCTCTCCCTCTCGTCATTACCGTTAGAGGCGGTAATTGATCCCTATCCCTTGAGTGTTGCACCAGAGACAACCTTGAGTGAGGTTATCCGCCTGATGGCTCAAGAAGCTGGATGTGATTGCACCATCTGTTTATCAAACACATCTACCGAGAGTTATCATCCCTTACCCGATTGGCGTTTGATGAAGCAGGCGAGAACCAGTTGTGTTTTAGTCATGCAGGGAATGCAACTGCTGGGTTTGTTGACAGAGCAAGATTTTGTCCGGTTAGCCGCGTTGGATATGAATTTAGACGCACTGACGGCGGCTGATGTGATGACTCGGAAATTAGTCACTCTAAACGCATCAGACTGTCAAGATGTAACAATCATCCTCAACTTGTTCCAGCAACATGGTATTCATCATCTACCCATACTCAATAAAAGTGGTTATCTGTTGGGAATTGTCACTCCCCAGAGAATGCGCCACCTCCTACAAATGACGGATGTGATGGGGTTACATTCTGTGGCTGAAGTGATGACAACTCAGGTGATTTGTGCGCCTCCTACAGCACCAGTGCAAAAGTTAGCTCAGTTGATGGCAACTCATGGTGTTGGTTACGTGGTGATTGTTCGACAGAGGGAACAGGAAACAGGAGAGACGGTTACATATTTAGACGTTTCCTATTCGTTATCGTTTCGTCAATCCCCTATTCCCATGGGAATTGTTACAGCCGACGATATTGTTCAGTTTCAAACATTACCCTTAGATTTTCAACAGCTTGATGCCCAAACGGTGATGAGTTCGCCGTGGTTTAGCATTCGTCCTGATGATTTTTTAGGTACAGCTTATCAACGGATGCAACAGTGGCACACCCAGCAATTGGTTGTCTTAGGAAATCAGGGAGAATGGCAGGGGATGATTGACCAGAACAGCTTGTTGCGGGCGATAAACCTGAATGGCAAAACCTTCTCGTTTCTCAATCCAATTTTGCCCTCTATTTCTCCGGCTAACGCTGAACTAACTCCTCAAACTGATACCCAGTTAACACTCAGTCAGGGCGGGTTTTGTACAAACGATACCATCAATAGCGAAAAGAAAATTCCTAAACCCGCCCCTACAAACCAGGTTCCATACGAGAGTCGCGAAGGGTCAACACTCAACACTCAACACTCAGCCAAGGAACACCTGCTTTACAGCATATCGTCGCGAATTCGTCAATCTCTGCACCTTGAAGACATTCTCAAAACCACCCTGCAAGAAGTACGAGAATGGCTTCAAGTTGACCGGGTACTAATTTATCGATTTCACTCCGACTGGAGTGGTACAGTAATGGTAGAATCGGTGGGTGCTGAATGGGAGTCCCTGTCTGGCGTGGTTGTCCATGATCCCTGCTTTGAAAAAACAAGTGTTGAGTCTTACAAAAACGGTCGTTTCCAAGCCACAGCCGATATTTATACCGCTGGACTCACCCCTTGTCATGTTGAACTTTTAGCCAGCTTACAAGTTCGCGCCAACTTAGTGGTTCCTATCATTAAAGACGATGAATTATGGGGACTGCTGACGGCTCAACAGTGTCATGCACCTAGACAGTGGCAAACGTCAGAAATTGAGTTACTGCAACAGTTAGCGGTACAGGTAGGAATTGCGATTCAACAAGCTAGCCTATTTGAGCAGGTGCAAACGGAACTCATCCAACGTAAACGAGTGGAATTAGAACTGCAACAGGCGAAACAAGAACTAGAACGCCGGGTTGAAGAACGCACGGCTCAATTGCAGCAAAGTAATCAAAAATTACAGCATGAAATTGCCGAACGTCAACAGGTAGAAACCCAATTGCGACAAAAGTTAGCAGCGATTGAAGCCACGACAGAAGGAATTGCGATTTTTAACGCTAAAGGGGAGTACACTTATCTCAACCCCGCCCATGTTCAACTGTTTGGATATAATACCTCGGAGGCGTTGCTGGGGAAGTCTTGGCGACACCTGTATCCTCCAGAGGAAATCATGCGATTTGAGCGCGAAATTTTTCCCATTTTGCAGCAACAGGGCTATTGGCGCGGTGAAGCTGTGGCGCTACGTCAAAATGGGAGTACTTTGGCTGAGGAAGTGTCTCTAACGTTAACCCCAGATGGGGATTTTATTTGTATCTGTCGCGATATTACCCAACGTCAGCAAACGGAAGCGGCGCTGCGAACTAGCGAAGAACGATTCCGCTCAACCTTTGAACAGGTGACGGTGGGAATTACTCACACCGGATGGGACGATCGCTTTTTGCGGGTGAATCAAACCTTTTGCGATATTGTCGGATATACGCTGGATGAATTGTTGACAAAAACCTTTGTGGATATTACCCACCCCGATGACGTTGATACCGATAAACACTATGTTAACCAGTTGTTAGCGGGTGAGATTAAGACATTCTCTATGGAGAAGCGCTACATTCGCAAAGACGGCTCAATTGTTTGGGTGAATCTCACGGGTTCATTGGTGCGGAAGTCTACCGGGGAATTGGACTATTTTGTCGGTGTGATCGAAGATATTCGCGATCGCAAGCGCACCGAGGCGGCGCTACAAGAGAGTGAACAACGGTTTCGCCAGCTTGCGGAGAATATTCATGAGGTGTTCTGGATTACCGATGTGGCAAAGTCCCAGATGATATATGTTAGTCCAGCCTATCAACAAATCTGGGGTCGCAGTTGCCAAAGTATTTATGACAATCCTTTATCCTTTGTCGAAACGATTCATCCAGAGGATCGAGAACGGGTGATGGCGGCGTTTGCCAAACAGGGTAGGGGAGAGTATCACGAAGACTATCGGATTATTCAGCCTGGAGGTGAACAGCGTTGGATTCGCGATCGCGCGTTTCCGGTTTATGATGCCTCTGGACAAGTTTACCGGATTGTGGGGATTGCGGAAGATATCACCGAGTATAAGCAAGCCGAACAGGAAATTCGTCAAGCTTTAGCACGGGAACAGGAACTCAATGAACTCAAATCCCGGTTTATTTCCATGACCTCCCATGAGTTTCGCACACCTTTAACCACAATCCTCAGTTCTACCGAATTACTTAAATATTATTCTTCTAAGTTCACGGAAGAGAAAAAACAGATTCATTTTGAGCGAATTCAATCGAATGTCCATCATATCACTCAGATGCTGAATGATATCCTCTTATTAGGTAAAGCCGAAGCTGGAAAATTAGACTTTAACCCAGCTCAGATGGATGTACGACAATTTTGTCAACAGTTGGTCGAGGAATTTCAACAGGGAATCGGTCACCGACATTCTCTGTGCTTTACTCATCAGGGGCAATTGACACCCGTTTCCCTTGATGAGAAATTACTGCGCCATATCCTGGGTAATTTATTATCAAACGCGCTGAAGTATTCCCCGATTGAGCGCCCAGTTTGTCTGGAACTCACTTGTCGCCACAACGAATTAATTTTTCGCATCAAAGACCAAGGCATCGGCATTTCTCAAACCGACCAACAACAGCTCTTTGAATCATTCCATCGCGGCACCAATGTAGGAAATATTTCCGGGACAGGCTTGGGACTATCGATTGTCAAAAAAGCTGTAGATAGACATGGAGGTACAATTAGCTTGGAGAGCAAACTTGGTGTCGGGACAACGTTTACAGTAGTGATTGGTCTTTAATTATTGGTTATTGAAGTCGGATGATTCCATAAAAAAGCAACTTAACTGAGGTAAAATGTATGAATACAATTTTAATTATTGAAGACGAAGAAGGGATTAGAGAGAACATTTATGAACTGTTATCAGCCGAAGAGTTTGAGGTACTTTTGGCAGAAAATGGTAAAACAGGCATCCAGTTGGCGCAACAGCAACGACCAGATTTAATTATCTGTGACATTATGATGCCAGAAGTGGATGGATATGGGGTGTTAACACAGCTACGCCAAAATCTTTCCACCGAAGCCATTCCGTTTATTTTTCTTACCGCTAAATCTGCCAAAGCGGATCTGCGTCAGGGGATGGAATCTGGCGCAGATGATTATTTAAGTAAACCGTTTACTAGAGAAGCGTTACTGAGAGCGATCGCGGCGCGATTTGAGAAACAAGGCGTTCTAGAACGACAATCCCAAAAGAAGTTAGATGAGTTGCGCGGTCAAATCTGCCATTCCCTCCCCCATGAGTTATATACACCCCTAAATGGAATCATCGCCTCATCCAGTTTCTTTATTAATGAATACGATGATATTGACCGAGATGAAGCCCTAGAAATCTTACAAGATATTCACACATCCAGTCAACGGTTATATCGGCTGACAAAGAACTTCTTACTCTATGCTGAACTGGAATTAATGGCAAATGATCCAGCACGGCTGCAAGCACTACAAAGTCGTGAGGTCAAAACGGACAGTCAACCCCTAATTTTTGAGGTCGTTCATCAGAAAGCCAAGCAAGTTGATCGAGAAGCAGATTTAGAGTTAAACCTGCAAGGAACAAAGATTTATATGTCAGAAGCGAATCTGCGGAAATTGATAGAAGAACTGGTTGATAATGCGTTTAAATTTTCCCCACCCGGAACCGCCGTTAGCATCTGCGATCGCGTCGAGCAAAATCGGGTCATTCTCACCATTACTGATCAGGGACGGGGGATGACATCGGAACAAATCGCAAATCTGGGAGCCTACATGCAGTTTGAGCGCAAACTCTATGAACAACAAGGGTCAGGATTAGGGTTAGCGATCGCCCAGCGTTTAGCTCAATTACATGGGGGAGAATTAACCATTGACAGTAGTCCTGGCAAAGAAACAACGGTGCGCGTAAGTTTAGCTGGGGAATGAGTAGAGACGTTGCATGCAACGTCTCTACAAGGGGAGAAAAGGGTAAGATAAGCTGTAATGCATTTAAATTGGGTATTAGTAGCGAGCAAGATGCAAAGCCTGCGGCATGGCTTCGCTTAACGCACTACCATCCTTTCGCCATTATTGATATTAAGGTTTAAATGCCGAACAGCTTAACACAGCCATCTGATCAAGCAGTTTTTGAATGGATTTTACGTTGACCAATAAAGTTTTGTGTTTTTCTATGGTACGATTTAGCGAGAGAAAAACAGACAATGAATGAAAAAACGCCAGTCTAACTTATCAAAACTCACGACTAAAGCCATAGCTGTTTTGTCAGTCGTTGGCTTCAGCGGGTTTCCCCTGTCGGCAATAGCTGAAACCTTTCGACTGAGAGAAGCAACGGTATCGGATGTTAACCAAGCGTTTGATCGTGGGGACTTGACGTCTGAGCAATTGGTGCAACTCTATCTAAACCGCATCCAAGCTTATGAGGATAAAAATGCTGGGATTAATGCGCTAATTTCGATCAATTCCAATGCACTAGCTGAGGCAAAAGAACTCGATCGAGAACGGCAAGAGAAAGGCAAGCGTAGCCCGTTACACGGAATCCCGATTATCCTCAAAGATAACTATGATACAGCCGATATGCCGACTACGGCAGGCTCGGTTTTGCTCAAAGGATCTGTGCCACCAGACGATGCTTTTACCGTCCAGAAGCTACGTCAGGCGGGGGCGATCATTCTCGCCAAAGCCAACATGAGCGAGTTCGCTTCATCGGATGGCTGGCTTGGGTATAGTTCTTTGGGCGGGTTAACCTTAAATCCCTATAACTTGAGTCGCAATTCTTCCGGCTCAAGTGCTGGTAGTGCTGCGGCGATCGCGGCTAACTTCGCGATGTTAGCAACGGGAACGGATACATCCGGTTCGATTCGCGCCCCCGCATCAGTCACTGGTATTGTAGGTATCAAACCGACTCAAGGGTTAGTCAGTCGGGATGGCATTGTACCTCTTACCCTTTCCTTCGATACAGCCGGATCAATGGCGCGAACGGTGAAAGATGCCGCGATCGCTCTTGGCATTATGGCAGGCGTTGATGCCAATGATTACCGTACTTTAGAGAGTGAGGAAAAATCACACCAGGATTACACCCCATTTCTCAAGGCAAATGCTTTGAACGGTGCTCGAATTGGGGTGGCTATTGATTTCCAAGGGGGAAACCCAGAAGTAGACGCCTTAACCGAGGCGGCGGTTGCCAAGCTGAGGGAACTCGGTGCAACGGTGGAAGTTGTAGACTTTTCACCCCAGCTAGAAAATCTTTGGTCTTTAATGAAGCAGGTGACGGCGGCGGAATTTGAACCGCAGATTGAAAACTACCTTAAGACTCTTAACCCTTCGTTTCCCGACAACTTAGAGAGCATGATTTCTTTGAGCTTGTCTAATCGGATTGCTAATTCAATGCAGGCATTAAACCCCGGTCGCATTCACGGCTTTAAGGAATCACTAGAACACCGAGAATTGGCTGATATTGAATACCTCAGTATCATCCATTTTGAATTTCCCAAAGTCCGTCAAGAGATTCTGAGCATTATGCAAGCTCAACGGCTTAATGCGATCGTTTTTCCTACGATGCTTTGTCCTGCTAGTCCTGTGTACACGATACAAAATGATCCCACTTACCAGTGCAATGTAGACGATCCCTATACACCAGGGTATTTAGCTAACGTCTCTGGCTTTCCAGGAATTTCTGTACCGATGGGCTTTACTGAGCAGGGATTACCGCTAGGATTGACCTTTTTTGGCGCTCCTTATACTGAGCAAGAATTGCTGGGATTTGCTTACGCTTATGAACAAGCGACCCAGTTTCGACGCCCTCCAACAAATACACCTTCCTTATCCGGTGAAACTTTTGATTATTGATGCCAAAAGAAGATAAGTCTCTAAATCAACAGTCGGGGAGTTCCCTATTCCCTGTTCCCTCCCCTCACCCCAAAACTTATTCAGCAAACTCTAACTATAAATAACTTTGAATCGTACTATCTAAAATAGCCTCAACATCCGTTAGTGGACTGGTCAGATAATCCGATGAAATTTGCACACGGGCATAGCGTTCATCCATATCAAAGGCTTCTTGTAGAAATCCCCCAAAACCTCGCGCCCGTTTATCAATTTCCAGGAAAACATCTAATAAGTCGTCTGATTGGAGTGAAAACACGATTTCCAGTTCATCCAACTGTCCCTGATACTGTCCAATCGGTCGAAATTCAAACTCTTGGACAAAGGGAATATTTCCGCCTAAATAAGGATTATACTCACAATCGACTTTACGAAGTTGAAAACCTATATTCTGACAAGCTTCCAGCACCAATTGCATTAAGGGATGGGGGCGCACCTCTATATAATCAGTGTCTTTCGGATCAACTGCCATGGAAATATCCAACCCAGTTCGCACATAAACAGGTTGATGTCCCAGCGTCAATGGTGTTTCATAAGGAAGTGGGAAGGAAAAGGGGATAACTTTGGTTTCTTGAGGGTGTAAGTCAAAGCGCTCACTCAGACAATACTTGACCAATTCGCAGGTTTCTGTCGTTGTTGTATCCTCATATTCCCGTTTGTATTCCGTTTCAACATAGAGGTAAATATCATCAATCTCTTGGTCAGACTTTCCCCCTGTAATATGAACCTCTCCATGGAGCATTTCACCCGGAACCAAAGACGCTACTGATAGGCGAGTATCAACGGTGGCGGCACCAATTCCTACTCTGGCGAGAAATTTTTTAAACATGATTCTGATATGGCTTTTATAGTAATATTAATCTATTATCTCACTACTTACTGGACTTTTGACAAAAGAAAACGGATTCGCCTGGAAAGCAGGGAAAACTGGGGGTGCTGGGGAAGCGATTTACTCCACGAATTAAATTTGTGACGATTACTGCCGTTCCATGTTATTCGTAAAATGCATAATAAAAATGCAATAATTTCATAATCAAGCGCTATTTGCAAATTTGGCTACAAAATAATTGGGTTAAAGCCGATAACTTTAAGGGCATTGTCGGAGTTCATTTTCACACCATGCCCGATTTCGTTTTTCCAAAACAGATCTTTAAGTTCTGTGGCTCGATTAAATTTGCTATTCCGTTACTCGCAATTATTACAGGTATTTTAATTTGGGCAACTTTCTACGAATCCCAGGTGGGTTCGAGTTTAGTCCAACAAGAGGTTTATAAAAGTCCTTGGTTTGGGGCATTAATGTTTTTACTTGCCCTAAATCTCACCTTCTCTGCCTTAACGCGCTATCCGTGGCGAGGGGCGCGTAAAATTGGATTTGCTTTGACTCACGTGGGTTTAGTGGTTATTATCATCGGTTCGGCGGCGGTGATTCACCTTGGTGTAGAAGGCATGATTTTAGTCAGAACGGATGCCGATGCGAATAATCAAATCCGCTTAGAAGGCGATATTGTAGAAGTATTAACGCCGAATCAAGAATTACAAAAAACTGATATTTTTGTTCATGCTGATGGACAGATTACCCCGCCTAAAGTTGCCAATTTAAGTTTAGAAAAATATAGTGAAAATACTGTCAAAACCGTTCGTTTTGTCGAAAGCGCGACAGTTGAAAATCCGGCAGTGCAGTTATTACTAAGCAGCGATCGCATGAACCAGAAACTGGAAAGATGGCTCGCGATCGCGCCCAAAGCCTATAGCCAAGTTCCCATCGGTCCGGCAATCCTAGAAATTGTACAACCCCAAAATCAATCAGAATTACAACAACTCCTGCACCCCCCGCAAAACGTCCAAAATCCTTGGGGAACCTTACAAATTCAAACCCAAAATCAATCTCATTCTCTCGATATTGCCACCCACCTCAACCAATCGCAAAAACTCGATGACCATGTAACTCTCATGGTTAAGCACTTTTGGTCTGACTTTCGCCTCAACCGCGACAATCAACCGAGTAGTGTTTCAGAGGAACTCAACAATCCTGCGGTACAACTCGAACTCATTTCTGCTCAAGGTCGGGAACGGTGGTTTGTCTTCGGAAAACCCAATATTCCTCCGGTTCGTACTGTAATTCAGGGAGAAGCCGCAGAAAATGTCGCTATTGCTTACAATTTCACCCCCTCAGAACCCGATGATTACTTTCGCTTAATCGTCGCCCCCGACCAACAGCTATTTTACGCCGCTAAATCCTCTCGTCATTTTAGCAGTGGTGCGATCGCTCCTGGGGATACCATTCGTCCCGGTTGGGCAGACTTCCAAATCACCCTTGCTGCCTATATCCCTCACGCACAAGTCCAGCGTAAAGTCGTCCCTGTCGCCGCGACTCAAGCCTCTGGGACTCCTGCATTATTGGTTCAAACCCCCGATTCTCAACCAACCTGGTTACCTTGGGGCGAACCCACCGCCATCGACACCCCTAACGGTGAAATGTTTGCTGCCTTTACCCCCAAACTCCTCGAATTACCCTTTGCGATCGCCCTCGATGATTTTATCGTCGAACGCAACGAAGGATCGGAATCCGTAGCCATGTGGACTAGCAAAATCCGCATCCTCGACCCCGAAACCCAAACCACCGTCAATCGCGCCGTCTGGATGAATCACCCCACCTGGTATCGAGGCTGGAAAATCGCCCAAGCCTCCTGGAACCCCGGCGATTTAAGCCAATCTACCCTGCAAGTCAAACGGGAACCCCTCTGGGTCACAGCCACCACTTGGACAGGATCGACCTTAGTCATTCTCGGCATTGCCACCCTGTTCTACGGTCGCGCCTTAGCCAAAAAACTGCAACAAATTCCCGTCTCGACTGAGACAGAACAGCCAGAAACCCCCGTCGAACCCGAACCCCAACTTTCAGCCTTGAAATCCTAAGTGGAGATCGTCATTTGTCATTTGTCATTCGTCGCAGATTGCTTCCCATCTTCCCTTCTTATCCCGATTAACACCAATCACTCATGAAACTACTTAAATTCTTCATCGGGCTTTGCTTAGGCATTGCCCTCCTCATCGTTCCCCTCAACCAATTTCACAGCAACCCCCTCAACAGCGTCCAAACCCTAGCCGTCCAACTCGACGGACGCAAAAAGCCCCTTTATGCCGTCGCCAAAGAAACCGTCACCCAAATTCACGGTCGTTCCACCTATACCCCCCAATCCGGGCAGAAACTCGACACCCTCAATACCTACCTTTCCCTCTGGTTTAATGACCGGGATTGGAACACAGAACCCTTTATCCTCTTTAACTACCGCCCCCTGAAAACAGAAATCGGTCTCAACCCCGAACGCAAATACTTCACCTTTGCCGAACTGATGCGGTCTGGCTTGGGGGCAAAAGTGCAACAAGCCCGCCAAAAACAAATCGCTGACCTCGACCTCACTCGCGACGACCAAGAAGCCCTCACCATTGAGGATCGCCTCGCGTTGATGCTGCAAATTGTCGGGGACAACAACCTGCCTTTGATTCCTCACCCCAACGACCCTAAAGGCACTTGGGTCAGCTTAGAAGATGCCCAACAATACTACGCGGCTGAAGCAATTGCGCCCATTGTGGACGAGTACGAGATGATGCGCCAAACCTATCGTCTCACACCTGAAGATACTGGTGCGATCGCGAATATCGCCAACCAACTGCAACAAGACCTCCGTTCCCTCAGCCCCCAAATTTACCCCACCCTCGCCCCCCTACAGCGAGAAGTGAACTTTTATGCCCTCCAGCCCTTTGCTAAGGCTTGGCGAGTCTATATTGTCGCCTTCTGCGTCATGTTAGCGGTTCTCTGCTTCGAGAAATTCAACTTCTACTGGGGTGCAATGGGCATCTTTACCGTTGGTCTAGGGATTCAAGGTTACGGCTTCCTCGAACGCATGGCAATCTCTGGGCGACCTCCCGTCACCAATATGTATGAATCCGTGATTTGGGTCGGCTTTGGGGTTGCCCTTCTCGCCCTCCTTTTTGAACTCATCTACAAAGCCAAATACTACCTCCTCGCCGCCGCCCCCCTCTCCGTGGTCTGTCTCCTTCTCGCTGACGGTTTACCCGCCGTCCTCGACCCCAGCATTAAACCCCTCGTCCCCGTCCTCCGGGATAACTTCTGGTTGAGTATTCACGTTCCTACCATCACTCTTAGTTACGCTTGTTTTGCCCTCAGCATGGGGATTGGTCACATTATCTTGGGTCACTACCTCCTCGCCCCCCAAGCCACTGACCGCATTCGTCAGCTTTCCGGGTGGAATTACTCCCTACTCCAAGTGGGTGTCCTGTTACTCACCACAGGCATTATCCTCGGTGGCATTTGGGCGCACTTTTCCTGGGGTCGCTTCTGGGGTTGGGACCCGAAAGAGACCTGGGCGTTGATTGCCCTCCTTGCTTATCTCGTTCCCCTTCACGGTCGCTTAGTGGGCTGGTTAAGTCACTTTGGCATGGGAGTCGCCGCCGTGGTTTGCTTTAATGCCGTTCTCATGGCGTGGTACGGTGTGAACTTCGTCCTCGGAACTGGATTGCATAGCTATGGTTTCACCACAGGCGGGTCAGAATTGATGGTTGCAAGTATCGTGGGCTTAGATTTACTGTTCGTCCTCGCCGCTACCATCCGTCATCAAAAGTGGTTTTCTGGCATCCAGTTATCAGTCATCAGTCATCAGTCATCAGTTGTTGAGAACCAACAACAAACAACCAACAACAAACAACCCATAACCAACCATCAATAACAAAAAATAACGAGGTAAAAACAATGGATCGCCGTCAATTTTTAGGTTGGACAGGAATCGGAATGCTGGCTAGTTCCTTTCCTCTAGTCTTAGCCGCTTGTAACAGTGGGGAAGAAGAAACTGCCGCCACCGAAACCGCAGCCAGCGAAGACACAGAACCCGAAATCGACCGTTCCGTCCGCGAAGATGGGTTTCAAGCCGTAGGAACAATCCAAGACCTCGAAAGCGAAGGTCGCATCCTCGATAAAATGGTAGATGTCCTGGTCATCCAATCGCCCCAAAGCGAAGAACTTGCTGCTTTTAATCCCCTTTGCACCCATCAAGGTTGCACTGTGGCTTGGAATGCCGAAGCAACCCGATTTGACTGTCCTTGTCATGGTTCTCAGTTCGATGCGTCTGGAGAAGTGGTTTCTGGTCCTGCTACCGAACCTTTAGCCAGTTACGAAGTCAAAACTGAAGATGATTTAGTGTTGGTGAAAGTATCTTAAATTGAATGTCACTGACTGGTATGCTGGTGGGTTTCGACTTCGCTCAACCCACCCTACTTTTTTTCAGAAATAAAAGGACTTTGTGTTAATGACAGTTTTGACGCCCCAAGAATTTCTACAACAGTTAAAACAGGGTAAACAGTTTAAAGAAGCAGAACTCAGTCACATTGACCTCCACGGAGAAAGACTGGATCGCGCTAATTTTGAACAAGCTTATTTACGGGGCGCAAATTTGGCAAAAGCGTCTTGTCAGCAAACCGATTTTACCCAAGCGGTTTTAATTTTTGCGGATTTGTCTGAGGCGAATTTAACTGCCGCTAATTTAGAGAATGCGAATTTAACCAGTGCGAATTTAACGGGAGCTAACCTTAGAGCGACGCAAGCTCATAAGGTGAAGTTACGTGGCGCAAACTTAGATTATTTAGAAGCACCCTATTCCCATTTTATTGAAGCTAATTTAGAACTTTCTCGCGGTATAAACTTGAATTTTAGCGGTGCGAATTTTTCTAAAGCAAAATTGACGAGTATTCAGTTGTTTCAGGCAAATTTGAGTAATGCTTCTTTACGGGAAGTGAATCTAATAGATGCTAATTTGGGTAAAATATCAGGGCGAAAAATTAACCTTGCGAAAGCAACTTTAACTCATAATCGTTGGTCGAATTCCGATCTTACAGAAGCCGATTTGATGGCAGCCAAAGGTGAATATTGTCAGTGGACTGATCTGATTTTACAGGATTCAGATTTATACAGTACTACTTTAACCAATTCTCAATTAACTCGCGTTGATTTTAATCATGCACATTTGCTTTCGGCGAATTTAGAAGGAACTCATTTTACAGAAGTTAATTTTACTAATGCCAATTTACAAGATGCCAATTTAGAAAAAACCATTTGGCAAAAGGTTGATTTTTCTAATTGTGTTGTGGCAGGGGCGGTGTTTACTGATGCTCAAGGCTTGGCGGCTGAACAGAAAGAATGGCTACATCATCACGGAGCGTTAAATATTCCCGATTAAACTTATATTTAGGGGCTGCTGAATAAGTCTTGTGGTGGGGAGAGGGAATAGGGAATAAGGAATAGGTAATGGTTTCAACCAGCCCTATTTATAATTGCTGTAGAAGGTTGGCTAAAACAGCTTTAGGAACTTTGCCATAAAGAGTTTTTTTGGGAATGCCTTGAGGGGAAAGCAGGGTAAATTGAGGAACGCTCATAACGTTATAATGTTGGATTTGCTCTGACCATTTGGGATCGTCAATGTTGAGCATCACAAAGTTGATTTGAGACGATTGGCTGTCATGTAACGCTTTAATGGTGGGAGCCATTGCTTGACAGGTAGTACACCAATAAGCGTAAAACTCAATCAAGGTTGGTTTATTGTTTTTGAGGGCTGTATTATAGGCGAGAGATTGTTTTGCCAGGTGCTTGAGTTCGACTAATCCGGTGAGGCTGGAGGGACTTCTTAAAGATAAGGCATAAGCAGGATAAACAACGCTAAAAAGGGTTAAGAGAAAACAGGCGATCGCGCAAAATTTGAGCAGAGTATTTTTTGTTTTCATCGTTTTTTTACTGATAATAGTACGCCAAAAATATATGAATTACGAGCATAACACAAAACACGCTAACTAAAAAAATGTGAGTCGTCAGCCAAAGCGATCGCAAACTGCGAATGAGTTTGCCTTTAGGAATTCCTGGTGTTTGCTTAGAACCTGCAACATCTCCGGCTTTTGCGAGTTTTAAACCAAAATACCGTTGTGGTGATTCGACAATTCCGGTTTCAGCGACAACGCCAACTAAAGCCGATAGAGTCACGCAAAAGAAAACCCACAGAAACACAGCGTTAAAGTTTAACCCATTTGCCCCAATGGTATGCACTAAGGTAATCCCTAATAAGCCGACTCCCGCGAAAATGTGCAGGCTACGCCAAAATTGCATCGAACCGGGAAGGGGAATTTTAATCTTCCAGCCGCGACTGCGTTTGCGGAGGGTTAAAGCCATTTCAAGAAAAACGAAAGCTAGGGCAGTAAACCCGGTAATTTGTTTGTATAAATTGCCCTGGAAAAGCTGGAGTAAATCGAATGCTTCTTCCCGTAAAATCTCAATATAAATCTGACTCAAAGCAAAGGGAGTTAGCAGAGCAACACAAACAAAAGTTAGGATAATGAGGGTGGAAAATTTGGGTTTCATAATCAGCTTTTATTCCAAAAAGAGGGATGTTTTTATCCCTCTTTTTCAATTAATTAAATGGAATTAGATATTATCCACGGGTAAATTGATAATAATACCTCCCATGACATCCCCCATTTCAAATTGTTTGTCGGGGTAGCGTTCTAAGTGAACGGGGTGCGTGTTGTGACAGCTAACGCAAGCTTCAGCAACTGCTTTATCGGGATACACGGCAGAAAAATACTGTTGTCCGCCGATTTCTTGATAATCTTTGTAAGGTTCGCCTGTATCCACCACAGCTTGCATCGCAGTTTTTTCAAATTCGCTTTTGGGGGCTTGGTTATCGTTAATATTCCAAGGAGAAATCAAGCCGTAGGTAAAAGCACCTTCTTCAGCGGCAATTTCTGACCCTAAGCGGAACATTTGAGCGGGTAAAGGAATACCGTCAGTTTGTTGCCAAGTTTCGGTGGCTTCAGCCGAAACAACACCGTCTTCTTTTTCTTTGCCTTCCAGGGTTTTTAAGCGGTTAATAACGTGTTTGGTATAGGCAGTTCTATCGGCGAGTAAAACCGTGTGAATATAGTCGGTTACAACTTCAGGAGAAACACCTGCGGCGGCTTGGGGATCTCCACTACCACCATTGCCGCCACAGGAAATAATGGTTAAGCAAATAGTGAGGGCTAAAGCAATTAAAGCAACGGTTTTTGTTTTGAGGTGTTGCCACCAATAAGATGCAGTCGTCATCGTTGATTTTCCTTGTAAAAAGATGAGCAAATTTGAGAAAAGCTTGGGTTTACTGACTGGTTCTGCGTCTTTCGAGATCGCGGACTAATTCAAAGGTTTTTAGCTCTAAATCTGGGGGGTTATCGAAGTTCGCTTCCACTAATTCATCATCAAAGATGCTATTGTAGGAATACTCGACCCCATGACAATTGAGGCAGACTTCTTTGACCATGCGATCGCGCGGTAAAAGGGTATAAGTATTGTTGTGATTAACCAATACCGTTTCACCTCGTTCTTGACGCGGTAAGTGGCAAGTCGCACAAGTTACAGATTCAGTATTGGGTCGAATTAAGTCTTTTTGCTTGGCAAAAATTTCAGCGTGTCGTGAGTTTTTGTAGTTCAATGAGTGAGAGTCATTGTGACAAGATAAACAGGAGTCTACTGATGCTTGTACCGTATTTACCGAGTGAACATTGTGACAAGCATTACAATTCATCAATTGATCTTGCGCTGATTTTTTCATCGGCAACTTTGCCATAGCCGGGGTGAGGGGCGATAAGCCTTCATGGATTCTAATCCCATGCTTTCCCCAACCAAAAGTTTCCACGGCAAATTCATGACAGCTTTGACAAGTTTCGAGGGTGGGTTGAGCAATAAATTGTTTAGTTTTTTCGTCTTGATGACAACTCGAACAATTTACTTCTGCCAAAGCATGAGCGCTATTTTTCCACTGTTGGTCTATTTCTTGCAATTGTGCTGATGTGACAGAATTAGCACTCGCGATCGCGCTTCCAGGATATAACCAAATTAGCACCGCTAACCCCAAGGCTAGAATTGGTTTCACGATCGTCCCTCCAAAAACTCGTCGCTTAAATCCGGTTTGGGTGCAGTTTCCACAGTGGCTGTCACGGTGCGTTGGGGTAAACCGGGTTCGGGTAGCATGGGTGGTTCATCGAGGTGTTGGCGGATAAAACCCGTCGAAATCGAGCGATGATCGTGGAAGTTGTGACAACCCGCCGTCCAACAACCATCAGGAGAAAAGCCCGTATGACTGGCTAATTCGCCTTCAATTAAACCTTGATGACAAGCCATACATAAATCTGGTTTGAGATGAACGCCACGCCCAAACATATAAACGTGTTCTTCGTGGCAAGCTGTGCAAGTTAGCACATCTAAACGGGTTAATAATTCCGCCCAACGCGGATCGCGAAACTTCTTAGCGCCGTGGGCATCTTCAGCTAATTCGGCTTCGTGACAACGGTTACACGTTTCGTTAGAAACAGGTTTAAATCCTTCATGACACGAATTACAAGAAACATCAAACAGATAATGACCATCTGAAGTTTTTCCGGGCAAGAATATGCTGCGTTGGTCGAGAGCAAAAGCCGCACCAAACCAAATAAAAAGCAAAATGACAACGCCAATAATGGCAGTGCGTAACGAAAGGATTTTGAAGGCGGAGAATTTACCAGATTGGCGTGTCATAGTTTACCCAAAAATCGGTTGAGTAAAATAAGGTATTGCTGATATTTGACGGGAAAAGACAATCAAGTGCTAACTCCTGGATGAGCCGAAAAAATTTATTTCTCGCTTCAGCATTAAGCAAGGATCTAAGAGGTTAAGAATCGGGCTTCATTTTGTCCGCCATTGCTTGAGCATCAAGATTCAGCTCTTCGGCGGAATAGTCAGCACCATCAAGCATTATCTCGGTAATTGCACCGTAAGCATCAACCCAAGCTTGTTTAGTTTCCGGAGTCCAATCAGTCTTTAAAAATTGCTCAAAGGTCATTAATAAAGCATTTCCAACTAAGGGATAATGTTCGGGAAGTGCGCCGTATTTAACGTGCCGCGCCCCTAAGCCTTTGAGGGAATCACTCAAGACTTCGGGTTTGCGAAGATTTTCGACAACTAAGACCAACGAAGCTAAAAGCTTTTTGCTTTGTTCTTCCATGTTGGTGTTAGCAAACAAAGGTTTAGCTTCGGGATAAGTCGTGAATAAGTTTGTATAAAAACTAGAGGCAAATTCATTGGCGTGGGGTTTGACTTTGCCAAAGCTTGTTTCCAGCAGTTCAACGTTTAGTGACATCGCTTTGTTGGGGGGAATTTTACTGTAGTTCAAAAAGTCATGGCAAAAAATTGGGCAGTTTATTTAACCCGAAATTCAGGAGATTTTGAGATTTATGGATTGGGGTTAATTTTTTAGCGACTGTTTTAATTTGCCACCTTAGTGTTTTACGCAAAAAAGAACTTGATTAATGTAAAAAGGAATACAAAAAACCTTAAATCTTTCTTAAATTACATTTTTTAAATGCAATTTTTGCATTTGAGCAGCCCAATTGGGTCGTCTCAATGCCAAAATAATCCCCTAGGGCGATCGCGTCTTCACAATCAGATCGATAGATCCGGTTTCGAGATCGCCTTGCAGGGGTTTCGACCACACGATACAAAACCTTTGAGTCTGGGCTGTAATGTTTCCCACTTCCTTACTATACTATCGATCCTTCTGCCATCGGGCGATCGCCTGCTGCGCGGCTGGGTATGAGGGAGTATCGGGCGGAACTAAGGCGGCGGTTTTTATCGCCAGTGACAACTGACCCCGCCATGCACGAGAATTGGCAATTAGATAAATCTGGCGACTCCATTGATCAATTAACTGTTGCGCTTGATCATAACCCGGTTGACCTGGGTAAATTTTACTTAAAGTATTAATTGCCCGATTATAAGACGAGGCTTGATTCCGTCGCAGTTGCTGTTTAGCCGCTTGAATAATTGCTTGGTTTTGCTGCTGCTGTTTCGCTTGAGTCTGCCAGGTTTTAATCGCCGACTGCGCCCGATTATAAATCGAGGAATTGGTAGACGGAACTAATTTTGCCGCCGCGATCGCAGATGCAAAATTGCCTTGTTTCGCCCGCCCTTCAGCTAAGTCAAGAATCACCTGACTCCAGCGCTGGATATCCTGTTGCGCTTCCTGGTATAGGGGTTCACCGGGTTGAATTTTCTGGGCTTGGGCGATCGCTTGACTGAAGAGGGAGGCTTGATTGGGTTGGATTCTACCCTTAGCTTGTGCCAAAATCCGTTGGTTCGCTTCCATGGACTCCGGATCAGAGGGCGGTGGTGAGTCTAGGGGCTGTTCCTGGGGTTTATCCTCAGACACAGGTGCGATACGCTGATTCTCCACGGGTGAGGGGGGAAGCGGTGAACCAGTGGCTTCAGGTGCAGAGCTAGTCTGATCAGCGACGGGACTTTGAGTCACTGAACCCTCCGTCTCTTCATCGGCTGTGGGTTGGGTTTCAGTTACAGGCTGGATGATCTGGGGACTTGTCCCAGTTTGACGGTTAAGAATCTTGAGAGTGAGCAGCATTAGCACCAAAACCAGTATCAGTCCACCCCCTTGCAGCAGCCATTGTTTCCATGTCTGATCCTCTTGACTATCGTTGTCGGACACAAAATCAGGTATCTTCACCAAAGCGGTTGCTGAGTCGGAAGTTGCTGAGTTGGACTGTTCATCGACATCCCTCTCCCTAGGTGTTAACGAGTGCGTCGATTGTTTGTCCGGTATGGCAACGGCATACTTGGAGACAGGGGCGGTTGCGCCATTCCCGTTATCAGTAGAGGCGTCTTGATAGGCTGACTTGCCATTGGTCTGATCCCCCGATGTTAAGGTTGAGGCTATTGGTGTCGCCGTTGTCTCTTCGATGGAAGTAGACCCAGAGATAGGTAAAATGAGTTGTTGTCGGGTGGCTTCAGAAGGAATAATAATTAAAGGCGTCTGTATCGGTCGCCAGTGATGTTGACTTAACTCCGGTAAGCGATCGCCTAAATACTGCTCCAAGTTTGCCAGGGTTAGCTCGGTTTGATAGTAGCGCAGGGCTTCCAGTAAGGCGGCGCTAAACAAACCATTCCGCAACGCCGTCGCTTCGTGGGAAAATTGCCCAAGCTGACTGGACATGATCAGCGTAATTCCCATCTGACGAGCTAATTCCACGGTTTCCGCACCCACCGATTCCCCGGCTTGCAGTCCTGGCGATCGGTTAATATCCAGTAAAACCAGCAGATTTTCATCCCCTTGAGGCTGAAGCGAACTGAGAAGCGATCGCATCGGTATCCCGGTACGAGGAATATCCTGGGGATTCCCATCAATAGGCATGAGATAATCAGCTTGTTGCCAACAGACCCCATAACCACTGAAAAAGAACCACCGCCAAGACTTTGATGGGGACGTTTTGCCATTCGTTGGGGAGGGTTGGCGAGTCGCGTCCAGCCAGCGCCAAATATTGTCTTGGTTGGGGTAGGTGGATTGACGATCAATCAGAGGTGAATGGTCAGTTAATACTAAATAATCCTGGGATGACCCATTCCCCTGCTGCACCAGAAACTGCCACAAGGCTTGAGCATCCGCCTGTCCGTAGTTTAAGGGCGGTAAAAACTGATAGCGATTAATGCCAATTGCAACGCAAGCGTAATTTGCCATGGATTTTGGGTTTCGACGTTGGCGGCTGGAACTTGATCAGTGTTGCCATCGTCTTGTCGGACTAACGGTTCAGTCTTGATCAAGACATTACAGACAAAATCATTTTATAGTCTCCGCTACCTGTCCGTTAGGATAACCTTGAAATCGTCTCCAATGGGGAGATTTAAAGAATCATCAACAATCTGCCCTTCAGGGTTTATCCCAGGCAACGTCTGCTGTTAAAATCTCTGTTTCATCACCCGTCGTCTACCCCAATGATCCAGTCAATTGCCCGAAAACAAATTGCGCCACTCGGTTTATGGGTGTTGTTCGGTTGTACCAGTATCAGTTGGCTGATCACCGCCGCGATCGCTCCTGAGATGGCTCAAGCTTACACCGCACGAGTGGAAGTATCTCTCATCAGTCAACCTGAGGAAAGTTATTCTAACTTTCTCCGCCGCGCTGAAGCCGTTGCTAGAGCCGCCGCCCAACGCAGTTTCGATGGTGATATATTGGTCACTGATGTTGCTGTGACCATTATTGGACAACATAATAACGCGATCGCTCCGATTTTGTTGCTAGACGTGAGTCGTCAAAACTGGAAACGGCGTCCTGTTGTTTCGTTTTGGGCAACTTATTTTCCGGGGACTCAATCCCTGCTAGACTTTAGCCAGCCATCAGGGTTTAACCCGCCAGCCGAGTCTGAGCCGAATCAGTAAGTAGTCGGACAAAAGAAAACGGTACTGTATTAAGTTTTGTAAATTGCGCTAAAACCCTTACTATTCCCTGTGACACACCGAGCGTGTTACCGAGCGTGTTGCCGAGCGAAGCGTTCGACTGAACTTCGACAGGCTCAGTTGCCGCGCTCACGCCGAAGTCCGAGGTGTTCCCTGTTAAGAGTTCCCTAATCTCAACCGTTAACTTTAATTGTGTCCACCCACTTAAATAGAGAGAGGGCTTGTGCATAATATTTGAGGTAGCGTGCTGGTTCCTCAAATTGCCCAAGCCCTTAAAGCATTAAGGTTCTGATTTGTCCCTATATCAAATTGTGTCCTCTGAGGATGGGTTCCCGCCTCAGCAAAACTTCTTAATCTTTTACGCCAATTGGCTGATAAGTCGGGCTAGCTGCATAAATGTAGAAAGCATACCAGATAAACCTTTCAAGCATTTTTTGGCTAAACAAGTCCAAGGTTTTAGTTCCTAGATACTCTACATCTTGGCATTATGTGCCTCAGTGGTCGCAGAATCTTCCTGACACAGGGATTGAAACTGTTGCCTATTGCCTGTTCCCTTCCCTAAACCAGCAACACGTATTCAGCAAGCCTTAATTCGACTGGTTTTGTTGTTGTTGACGCTCTTTGACAGCCTGAGTTAACAAGTAGGTCGCTAGGCTACTCAGTGACCTACTTTCTTCCTCTGCCCACTGTTCCAAGGCTCTCTGGATTTCTTCCGGTAGATAAGCAGTGACCCGCCCTTTGAGTTTCATCAGCCCTAAATTTTAATGCTTCAACATATTCCAGTATATAGTTTTTCACTGTTTATTGCTCAATCTAAATTCGTTATACACTAAAATAATACACTTTACATTAAGAAGCCAAGTTGGTCAGCGTTTGGGCTTTGTACCCACCCTCCAGAGAGCGTTTTCCTCTTCCACCCCCATGCCACAAAAGCGAAGCATCCTATGGCTTCCCCACATAACAAAAAGCTCCCGCATCCTCTGGTCTCCCCCGTGCAACAAACGAAGCATCCTTTGGTCTCCCCCTTTTGAAGGGAACGGAAGGGGGATCGACAAGGGGGACGGAAGGAGGATGGAGAGGAGCTGGGGGTGAGGCTGTAGCCTGACATGCTGCCAAACTGTCCAGATCTCCACAGGAGAAATTAACCCCAATGGGGTATACCTTAAATGTCCCATAAGTCTGACAATTATTTATAATATTTTTAAGGAAGACTAAAAAAAAAGGATATTGCATTTTAATGCCAAAGCGTTAACTTTACAAAAACTAGAATTTATTAAGATTTAATGAAGCATAAAAATTCAGTAAACCACCCTTAAAATCGCTAAAATTCAGGAAACCAAATGGCTTCAAAATCGTCATTTATTCTGAGTAGCATTGAATCTAGAATAGGCAACAACCAATGACATACAAGATGAACACAACAGTATTGACCAATTGCTGGTTGGTAGTTGCCAATCTATTCACCATGACCAAGAAAAAAAGGAAACGAACCCACTATCTACTGTTGACGTTACTCCTGGCGGGTTTACCAACGGGAGGACTGGCTCAATCGGTTGTTGAAGCGCCAGATGGGACAGGTACTATTGTCACACCCAATGGTGATCGGTTTGACATTACCGGGGGACAAACTTCTGGAGATGGGGTGAATCATTTTCATAGCTTCAGTGAATTTGGTTTAGACGCGAATCAAACGGCTAATTTTATTTCTGATCCTACTATTAAAAACATTCTGTCCCGTGTGACAGGTGGCGACCCTTCGGTCATTAATGGGGTGCTGCAAGTGACGGGGGGAAATTCTAATCTATTTTTAATGAATCCTGCGGGTATTGTCTTTGGTGAAAATGCTCAACTTAACGTTCCCGCATCCTTTACCGCTACAACCGCTACGGGTATTGGTTTTGGCGATAATTGGTTTAATTCACAAGGGGCAAATAATTATGCCACATTGATTGGTCAACCCAATGCTTTTACGTTTAACACCGACAACCCCGGATCAATTGTGAATGGGGGGAATTTGGAGGTAGAAGCCGGACAAGATTTAAGCTTAATTGGGGGTACGGTTGTCAGTACGGGTAGCTTAACCGCGCCAGACGGAGGAATTAGTGTGACCACTGTCCCTGGTGAGAGTATGGTGCGGATTAGCCAACCTGGATATATGCTGAGTCTAGAGGTTCAACCCTCTGATTCAATCCCGTTAACTCCCCTGAATTTGCCTCAGTTGTTAACGGGGACTGGTCAGATACCGGGTTTGCAGGTGAATGGTAATGGAGAAGTTCAATTAGTTGGGTCGGGTATCGCTGTAGAAAATGGGGATATCGTGGCGCGTAATGTGAATTCCCAGACGGCTGCACTATCCGCTCAACAGAATCTCACGTTAGTGGAGAGTCAATTACAAACGACGGGAGATTTAAATCTGCTGGCAAAGGATACAGTACGGGTGCGGGATAGTCTGGTCAATCCATTTCTTGCCCAAGCTGGGGGAAATCTCTACATTCAGGGAAATCAGAGTATTGATATTTTAGCCCTAAATCATCCGCAGACACCGTTTCAAAGTGGTGGTAATCTCAGTTTAGTCAGTGATGGCAATGTTTCTGGCGATGCTCACTTTACCAGTGGCGGCAATTTCTCGATTCTGAATTTGTCCGGTGAGCCAGGTAATTTTGTTAGCCTTTACGACCCAATTATTCGGGTTGATGGTGATGTTGAGTTTGGTGATTACACAGGTGCAGCCCTTTTAGTAGAGGCGACAGGTAGTATCCAGGGGGGCAATATTACAATTACTAGACCCGATGATTCTCTTGATGCTACTGAGGGAATTTCTGATTCAGATTTGGAGCTTTTGACCAGTCAACCAACACTAATTTTGCGAGCCGGGTTGGATGCGGTAAATTCGACTAACGTTCCTGCAACTGAAGGCTCAACCAATTTTCAAACACCAGGATCACCGTTATCGCTGCCACCAGGAAGTATCAATGTAGGAAATATTAACACTTCCGATGAAGTTTCTATACTTAATCAAGCTAATGCTGGCCCTGTAATATTGTTTGCCACTGGTGACATTATTACGGATACTATAACGGCGACTACAAGTAGAGGTAGTAGAGACGAGCCTGGTTTTGTCAATCTGTCGGCTCAAGGAAATATTACGACTGACACTATCAACACAAGTGATAAAGGACAAGGGAATGCGGGTTCTGTAACAGTAATAGCTGGAGGTAATATCAGCATCAATGATATAGATGCTAGTGAGCAAGGACAAGGTAATTCAGGCGACGTAAGCTTGACAGCAGGGGGTTCGATTACACCAGGCAATATCGATCAGACGGCTCTCCCACCAGGCGATAGGGGTCAGCTTCAGATCACACCTAACCAAACCAACCCCATACCCAATCCCCAACCGCAACCCAATCCCCAACCGCAACCCAATCCAGAACGGATTTATCAACGGATTCCTGCACTGATTTATGAACGGACTCCTCAACCAATTCCTGAACCGGAACCGATTACTGAAGCCGAACCAATTCTTGAAGCGGAACCGGAACCGATTTCTGAAGCCCAACCGGAACCGGAACCAGAACCGGAACCGGAACCGGAACCGGAACCGATTACTGAAGCCGAACCAATTCCTGAACCGGAAGCGGAAGCCGAACCGATTACTGAACCGGAAGCCGAACCAATTCCTGAACCGGAAGCGGAAGCCGAACCCAATCCTGAACCGGAAGCCGAACCGATTACTGAACCGGAAGCCGAACCGATTACTGAACCGGAAGCTGAACCCAATCCTGAACCGGAACCAATTCCTGAACCTAATCTAAATAGTACAAACCCAAGTAGTAATGAACCGAGTGATAACAACCCAGTTAACCAATCCCCCTCTGACAACAACCAATCTACTACAACCCAAGAGCAATCCGAAACAAACCCGCCGATAGATTCAACTCAAACGGATTCTGTGGCTGAGTTTGAAGAAAAATTCACGCAGCAATTCAATGAATATTTAGAGCTACCTGGAGATATTTCCCTGAGAACCCTAGCAGAAAGCCGGGAAATTCTCGCTAATACTGAAAAATCAACTGGAGCTAAACCTGCACTCATCTATGTCGGTTTCGCTCCCCAAACGATTGCTACTGATGAGGCAACAAATGTACCCTTCCCAACTCCAAGTCCTCAAGATCAGTTAGAAATACTGCTGGTAACTGCTCAAGGAACCCCAATTCGTAAAGAAGTAGAAGGAGTAACCCGTGAGCAAGTCCTGAAAGTTGCTAATGAATTTCGTTTGCAAGTCACTAATGTCCGTAGCCAAAAAGGTTATATTGTGCCGGGACAACAACTCTACAACTGGTTGGTGAAGCCGTTGGAAGATGAGTTTCAAGGTCAAGGGATCGAAAATCTCATTTTCCTTCTCGATACTAACTTGCGCTCCGTTCCAGTGGCGGCACTCTATGATGGTGAACAGTTTCTCATCGAAAAGTACAGTGTTGGTTTAATGCCGAGTCTTAGCCTCACTGATACCCGTTATGAGCCTGTTACCAACATGGAAGTTCTGGCAATGGGAGCCTCGCAATTTACCGATAAACAACCATTACCAGCTGTGCCAGTAGAGTTATCAGAAATCACCCAGGATATATGGCAGGGAAAATCGTTTCTCAATGAATCATTCACGGTGAATAACCTAAAACAACAGCAAAACCGTCAGCCTTATGGCATGATTCATTTGGCAACTCATGCTGATTTCGTGCCAGGAGATCTGAGTAACTCCTATATCCAATTTTGGGATAGTAAACTGCGACTTAATCAACTGTCTGAGTTAGGCTTAAACAAGCCAACGGTAGAGTTATTGGTGCTAAGCTCTTGTCGCACGGCATTGGGGAATGAGGAAGCGGAATTAGGCTTTGCTGGGTTAGCTGTTAAAGCGGGAGTTAAGTCGGCGGTGGGGAGTTTGTGGTATGTGAGTGATCAAGGAACCTTGGGGTTGATAACTGAATTTTATCAGCAGCTCAAACAAGCTCCAATTAAGGCAGAAGCTATGCGCCAAGCTCAACTAGCTATGCTCAACGGGCAAGTTTATACACAAGATGGAAAACTGATTACCACTCAGGACATGATATCTTTACCACCGGAACTTGCTAGGTTAAGAGATCAAACCTTTGAACATCCTTATTACTGGAGTGCGTTCACAATGATTGGTAGTCCCTGGTAATTAGTCATTCGTCATTTTTCATATAGCATTTTAAATCATTCATGAAATCCAACGCTAGTTTCTAATCATACTTAAAATACCTGGAACTCTTTCTTCCTGTTGCCTGTTCCATAAGACACACCGAGGGTGTTACCGAGCGTGTTACTGAGCGAAGTCGAAGTAAGTCGAGGTAAGCGATGTCCTGAGCTTGTCAAAGGGTCGAGGTTTTGCCTGTTGCCTTTGTCTACCATCGTGATTTCCACATCTCAAATAAAAATGCTATTCTCGCGAAGCGAGAAGCAAGCTACGTTTATATAAGGATTTGAGGCATATTCACAGAACTTAACATAGTTCTGTTGATTTATACAATCTACACTTTGGACAATCTGTCAATGAAGTTTTAATGAAGTTTAGCAACTATACAATATACGATGCTATCCTAAAAATAAGGCATAGATTAAATTATTGATGCTGCTGAAGAATTATCCGGAAATCAATCGTAAGGATTGAATGGTGAATTACATTGATCAGCACCGGGGTTGCAGATATTGAATAAATAGATAAGAAGTGAGACAAGTTATTGCTTGTTATTCATAATCTCTAATTTAGACTAAGTAATTGAACAAAATAAAATCGTACTGCATTAATCTCCTAAACAGTTTTTAAGCTCTTGAATAAGACGTATGTTTTGACTCGATTTATATTTCAATATAAATCATAATTTAACCAACTCAATTGAGCTTGATTGATCAAGCGGCAACCCATGAATCAGAGGAAAATAGCTGTGGGGTTAACTAAGCACAGATGCCACCTGACCAAGTTATTAACTTGGCTAACCGAAAATAGTAAAATCAATAGCCTTTTACTATGGACGTTAGTTTTAGGATTCTTTTCCACTGGCGTTGAGGCTCAACCCGTTGTGCCAGCGAATGATGGAACAAATACTCAAGTAGACGCCAGTGGAAATAAATTCACGATTACTGGTGGTCAAACCTCTGGAGATGGTGCTAATCTTTTCCACAGTTTTAGTGAGTTTGGTTTAGACGCAAACCAGACAGCTAATTTTATAACGAATCCTGACATACAGACTATTTTATCCCGTGTAACTGGGGGAAATGCTTCGTTAATTAATGGATTAATTCAGGTAACGGGAGGTAATTCCCATCTATTTTTGATGAATCCGGCTGGGATTGTGTTTGGTCAAAATGCCCGGTTAGATGTACCTGCATCCTTTACGGCGACAACAGCGACGGGGATTGGGTTTGGGGAGAATTGGTTTAGTGCGATCGCATCCAATAATTATACCTCTCTTGTGGGTCAACCAGATGCTTTCAGGTTCAACACATCCCACCCTGGGGCGATTATCAATGGGGGTAATCTTGAGGTTGGCAAAGATTTAAGCTTAGTTGGCGGTACAGTAGTAAGTACAGGTAACTTGGAAGCCGCTAACGGACAGATTACTATTACCACAGTTCCCGGTGAGAGTACAGTCCGCCTCAGTCAACCTGGACATTTGCTGAGTTTAGAAGTTCCGGCAACAGAAACATCGATTACTCCCCTATCTTTACCGGAATTGCTGACAGGTTCGGTTGATGTTCCAGACGTTGGAGTCAATAGCAGTGGAACAGCAGAAATTTCAGCGTCTAGGATTCCGATTGAATCTGGAGATATTGTTGCCAAAAACGTTATTGCTGAGACAGCTACCTTAACTGCACAGCATAACCTAACTTTAGTTGAGAGTCAGTTGCAAACCACAGGTAACTTGAATTTATTGGCACAAGATACGGTGCGGGTTCGCGATAGCGTAACCAATTTTTTCCTTGCTCAAGCTGGAGGCAATCTTTATATTCAAGGAAATCATACCATTGATATATTGGCATTAAATCATCCCCAAACACCTTTTCAAAGTGGTGGCGATCTCAGTTTAGTCAGTGATGGAGATATTTCAGGCGATGCTCATTTTGCCAGTGGGGGACATTTCTCGATTCTCAATTTAGCTGGTAATCCTGGGAATTTTGTTAGTTATTTTGATCCGATTATTAGCGTTGATGGAGATGTTACGTTTGGTGATTATAATGGTGTAGCACTGAAGATAGAAGCGACAGGCAGTATTATCGGCGGGAATATCACAATTACTGGACCCGATACTAATTTTTCAGTTTCTGATCCTGATCGAGATATTCGACTCTTGGCTAGCTCTCCCTCCGTAATTTTGCGGGCAGGTTTAAACCCAGCAGATTTAAAGAATTCCCCCAATGTTCCCCAAAACGCTGGAAACACAAGTTTTGCCTCTACAGGAAGTCCATCGTCACCCGGAAATATTACCGTTAAGAATATCACGACGTCTAATTCTGTACCGACAACTAATGCTGGTTCTGTAATATTAAATGCTACTGGTGATATTACTATCGATGGCACTATTAATACAAGTGATCAAAGTTTAGGCAATGCGGGTAATGTAGATTTATCTGCCGCTGGCAACATTTTGGTAAACAACATAGTTACTAACGACCAGAATGATGGCAATGCAGGTTCGGTAACCTTATTGAGTTCTCGGAACATTACTATCAATAATGGTATAAATACAAATGACAATGGTTCTGGGAATGCTGGTTCGATACTGTTGAAGGCTGATTCAGGTAATATCATTATCGGCAATATATCTGTAAATAGACCTGGGAATATATCCACAAGTGAAGATGATTCTGGGAATAGCGGTTCTGTAGAATTATCCGCTTCGGGCGATATTAATATCAACGGTACTATAGATGTTTCTCAAAGGGGAGAGGGTGAGTTAGGTAGTATAAACTTGAGCGCTGAGGGTAGCATTCGATATAACAATATCATTCCCGGAGAGCAGGAACTGAGAAATCAAGGTCTGTTTACGAGAACCGAAAATGCAGTTATTCCTGATCCGGGAACTGATCCAGAAACTCCTCCAATTACGAATCCGGGAACTGATCTAGAAACTCCTCCAATTACGAATCCGGAAACCAATCCTCTGATTAATCCAGTTGCTATAATATCTCCCGATCTTGATAATGACACTGATTTGCAGATTGCTCCTGAGGAACTTATTTCTGGTGGTGAGGAAGAGTCTCCAATTCTCACTTACGAAAGAACTCCTTCTCTGAACCCAGAAGATAATTTAGAGAATCCCGAAAACCCTCCTTCCCTAAGCCCGGAAGATAATCGGAATAATTCCAGCGATACAAGTCTCTCTGAACCGACAAATCAACTGAATAATCCCAGCAATCCTAGTCCTAGCGAAACCAATAGAAATCCATCCGTCTCCACTGAAACCCCCTCCAATGAAACGAATAGCAATTCATCCACACCCACTAATAACTCATCCAGCGAAGCCTCATCACCCGCTTCTTCTGATGACTCGTCTCTCCAATCCGTTGACGCTTCAGAGGAAAACTTTACTCGACAATTTGTAGACTATTTAGGCTTACCCACTGATATCCCCTTAGTTACTCTCGCCCAAAGCCGGAATATTCTTAGCAATATTGAGAAGACGACAGGAGTTAAATCTTCACTGCTTTATATCAGTTTTGTCCCGCCGGATAGTTCTAATCAAACCGAAAACCCATCATCGTCAAGCCAAACTTCTCCTACCAAAACCCGTAATCCTGAAGACCAATTAGAATTACTCCTGGTTACAGCTAATGGATTACCCATTCGCAAACGAATCCCTGAAATTACTCGCCAACAAGTTCTCAACGTTGCGGATCAGTTTCGCTTAGAAGTCACCAATATTCGCAGTCGTAAAGGCTACATTGCTCCGGGGAAACAACTTTATGATTGGCTAGTGGCTCCCATGGGCGATGAACTGCAAGCCCTCGGTATCGAAAACGTCACCTTCCTAGTAGACTACGGCTTACGATCTATTCCTATAGCGGCTCTTTACGATGGTCAACAGTTTTTGATTGAGAAATACAGTGTTGGTTTAATGCCGAGTTTAAGCCTAGTTAATCCGAACTACGCCCCCATTGAAAACCTAGATGTTTTAGCAATGGGAGCCGCACAATTTACGGATCAAAAACCTTTACCTGCTGTTCCGTTAGAATTATCAGCTATTACCCAATCGCTGTGGCAAGGGAAATCTTTTCTTAACGAGACGTTTACTCTAGAAAATCTCAAAGCGCAACGTCAGCAGCAACCTTTTGGTATTATCCACTTAGCCACTCATGCTAATTTCCAATCGGGAGAACCGAATAACTCGTATATCCAACTTTGGGACAGGAAGCTGCGACTCAATCAATTACCTCAATTAGACTGGAATAATCCTCCCGTTGAACTCTTAGTTCTCAGTGCTTGTCGCACGGCGTTGGGGAATGAGGAAGCCGAATTAGGGTTTGCTGGATTAGCGGTTCAAGCGGGCGCAAAATCAGCCGTAGGCAGTTTATGGTATGTCAGTGATGAGGGAACGTTAGGATTAATGACCCAACTCTATCAAACCCTCAAACAAGCTCCGATTAAAGCAGAAGCACTGCGACAAACTCAACTGGCAATGTTAGAGGGACAAGTCTATGTCAAAGGGGGACAACTGATTGCAGGTGATAAGTCAGTTCCGTTACCTCCTGAATTAGCCAGATTAGGAGATGGTAACTTTGAACATCCTTATTACTGGAGTGCGTTCACTATGGTTGGTAGTCCTTGGTAATTTGTTGCCATTTGTCATTTGTCATTCGTTATTCGTCATTTGTCATTCGTCATTTGGTCGGGGCGGGTTTTGCAGCCAAGCTAGGGATAACAATTAATATTAGTCCCTAAACCCGCCCCTACAGACAGATGCTTGTGTCATCACGTTTGGAACATGACTCCCCCAGCTTCTCCAGCTTCCCCAGCACCTCCTATCTAGCAGAATCCCCATCGACAAGAGGTTCGTCGATAGAAGTGCAACCGTCCCACACCCAGATATAATCCATAGGGTTTTTCTCCTGCCGGAAAAGCGGTGACACCAAATAAATAAACCCCGCCCCAATAGGGATTATGCTGTGGCTGAAGACCAATAGTAAATGTGTTTCCTGGAGCAATCGGTTCGGCAAAACTAACAGAAACCGTTTTGGTTTCATCATCTCTGGTCACCGATTGTAACGGCAATTGTTCGCCTTTATTTCGAGCGGTTCCGGTAAAGGCTAAAGTATCATCAAGTCGAAAACCGATAGTTTCGCTTCCTTCCCGTTGACTAATCGTCACCTTCTGTAAGGGTTCACCCGCATTCTCTGGAAGTTCTAGGGTGAAATAATATTTAGCCCCCCATACTCTCACATGGTCAAATGTGGTGAACGCATTAATCAAGCGCGGTGATTTTTCAAAGGAAACGGTACCATCGGCTTGCTGTACAGCATGAATCGGGGCAATTGGCATTCCCCAGAGACTCGCTGTACTCAGGGTTAGGGCTAATACAGTGGAAACACGCATAACTCCATGTTTGCCCAACTACTGCCATGGGCTACTTACTGTTTATGGTATTCGACATTACAAATCTGGGGGTTGATCGCGGTTCGTCAATTCCGAGGGAGGGCGATCGCTACTCCAAGCCCACCACACTTTACCACACTGGCATTGATAGAACTCTTGCCACTTTTTACGATAATCTTCAGTCAGGACTGGCGATTGTCGATTAATCCAAACCCGTTGGGCTTCCATCGAAGAAGCATGACAGGTGGGACAGCAGAACTCTAAGGCATGAGTGGCTGATTTTGTCCATTGCGGTGGAAATGGGGTAAAAGCGTCCATAGTCTATCGCTAGGTTTTAGCTTGAGGGGAGAGTCTGGGCTGGACAATCTCCTGTGCCTATTTTAGGGGTTTCCCTGCCCAGGCGTTTTGCATTTTAAGGCAGGCATGAGATAGTTGGGACAATACATGTTTTAACTTTATCCTATAAATCCTCTAAGTTTTGAGTCCCTCGGCTGATGAATCCAGAGCCAGAAATTCGCCGCTTGCGTGATCTAATGCCCGCCTCTGGGCGAATGCTGACCAAAATTATCAGTAAACCGCAACAGACGGCGGTGATTGAAACTCCTTTCCCGATGCCTTGGTTGAGAGATCGTCCAATCTACATTAACTTTGATCTGTGGCGTCGCTTACCTAGAGCGCAACGGGATATGCTGCTCCTGAGTACCGTGAGTTGGTTGCTGAATATCAGGTGGTTTAAGCCCGATTTATATCAAGGCGTTGTCATTGCCGGATTGTTAGGGGGAATGGTGGAATTTGTGCAAGGCGATGCGGTGGGTGTTGTCGTGGCGACGGGATTGAGTGCGATCGCGGGGAGTCAAATTTGGCGCAGCACTCGCAGTTGTCAAACTCACTTAGATGCGGATACCGATGCGCTCAACGTTGCTTTGCGGCGTGGCTATACCGAAACAGAAGCGGCGCAGCATCTATTAGCAGCGATTGAATCCGTGGCTGAGATGGAAGGGCGACTGAGTTTAAACTTTACCGAATTAATTCGCTCTCAAAACTTGCGGGCGATCGCGGGTATTTCTCCTGTGGGGGTTCCGGAGAGTGTGAGACAGAATAGTTAGGCGTTGCTGAATAAGTGTTGTGGTGAGGGAAAGCTGGGGAAGCTGGGGAAGCTGGGGAAGAAAACAGCTTACGTTGTACTCGCGCAAGCGAGAAGCAAGCTATGTCATTCGTTATTCGTCTTATGGTCGGGGCGGGTTTTGCAGCCAAGCTAGGGATAACAATCAATATTAGCCCTAAACCCACCCCTACAACTCAACACTCACCCACCTAGGGGATGTTAAGTTTTGATAACCTTGGGCATCCTGTTGATGGAAGCTGATTGTTTTGAGTCATGAAATCTTGAATATTAGTTACGGTGAAGATTTAATTTTGTCCATATTTCCTGGGAATCCGCAGCGTTTCTGGCGATATCTGATCACAGTTGCTCTAGTCGCGATCGCTTATATGGGTAGCGCTCAGTTTACCTTGTCTTGGCTGGGATTGGGCGCTGAGGCGTCTCCCGTGTGGCCCAGTGCGGGGATTGCTCTGGCTGTCCTTTTTTTGCAGGGAAAACGGCTGTGGGTTGGTGTGGCGATTGGTGCATTTTGGCTCAATCTGTCTCTGGGAGCCTCATTTTTGGTGTCTCTGGGTTCGGTAATCGGCTGCACGTTACAAGCTGTTGTCGGTGCGATGGGATTACGTTGCCTAAATTTTAACCCGACGTTAGAACGCCTCAAGGATGCTTATGTTCTAATTATCTTCGGCGCGATCATTGCCCCCTCAATTAATGCCACCATTAGTACAGTTGTGAATTGCTGGGTGGGTTTCATGCCATGGCATCAATTTGGACTGAATTGGGGAACGCTTTGGTTAGGAGACAGTATGGGAATCTTAGTGTTTACCCCCTTACTGCTATTAATGGTTCAGGACTCTCCTCAGCGAATTTTTCCGCCAAATTATCTACCTCAACAGATTTTAGAAGCCGTCCTGTGCTGGAGTTTACTGGGGGTATTGAGTTGGCTAGTTTTCCAGTCTCGAACTACCTTTGCTCTCTCCGACTATCCCCTGGAATATTTACCCTTTCCCTTTGTCGTTTGGGCGGCGCTGCGATTTCGGGTGTGGGGTGCGGTTCTTGCCAGTTTAATCGTTTCGGGAATGGCAATTGGCGGTGTCCTCCAGGGGATCGGACCCTTTGTGGTGAAAACGGGAAGTACCCTAGGGGCAATTCTACTGCTACAAACGTTTATGGCAGTGGTAACAATAACCGCTTTAGTTTTAGCCGCCGCCATGTCAGAGCGTCAACAGGCAGAACATCAACTCCGGGCTACCTTAGAACGCGATCGCTTGTTAGCCGAGATTGCCCTGCGGATTCGTCAATCCTTGGATTTAGACCAGATTTTGCAAACCACTGTTGTGGAAGTGCGGCAATTATTACAGGCAGATCGTGTCTATATCAGTTATCTAGATGAAAATAACCACAGTAAAATTGCTGCCGAATCTGTTGCCTGTGCTTATAAATCTCTGTTGGGATGGAAAGCCTCAGAGAAACTGTTACAGGAAACCCAAGAATTATTTGCCCAGCGTCAAATTTTAATCCGGGATAATACGGAACGGGTTAATGTAACGCCCTATCTCAAAGACTTTTATCGGCACTACCAGATTAAAGCTACCCTGGCAATTCCATTAATTCTCGATGATCAACTATTTGGACTCTTGGCAGTTCATCAATGCCACCGTTCCCGTCATTGGCAATCCTTTGAGGTGGATTGGTTAAGACGATTAGCGGTTCAAGTCACTATTGCCATTCAACAAGCTCAACTGTACCAACAAGTCCAAGGGCTTAATAGTAACCTGGAAAGTCAAGTGGCGGAACGTACCCTGCAACTTGAGGAAAAAATGCAGGAATTGCAACGGCTTTACGAACTCAAAGATGTGTTTTTACAAGCGGTATCTCATGATCTACGAACATCAATGATGGGCTTAATTCTGATGTTGAAGGGAACCCAAAACTGTTCTGGTGAAACCGTTGCCCTGCCACGCCGAATTCTGGATCGGCTGATTGAAAATAGCGATCGCCAATTGACGTTGATCAATGCCTTATCTGAAGACCATTTTAACCAAGGGCGGAAAATAGAACTCCACTGTCAACCTTTATGCTTAAATGAACTCCTCAGCCAAATTCTGGCTGATTTACAGCCGTTATTCAGCAGTAACCACGCTCAATTAACGACGGTTATTCCCCAAACCTTACCCCCGGTTAAAGCTGATCCGACTCAACTGCGGTGTGTTTTCCAGCATCTATTGACGAATGCCCTTAAACACAATCTACCGGGGGTTAAGATTACGCTGACAGTAAGGGTTGAGAGGGATATGCTTCATTGTGCGATCGCGGATAATGGGGTAGGGATGAGCAAACAGCAGTGCGATCGGCTTTTTAAGCTTTATGTTCGGGGATTGCACTCTCAACACTTAACCGGAATTGGTTTAGGCTTATATTTATGTCGGCAAATTATTAATGCTCACGGGGGACAAATTCGTGTTACCAGTGTGCCAACAGAAGGATCAACCTTTAACTTTTCACTTCCTTTCTATAGGGGTAACGTGGGTATTGCGTAAGGTGGCTCAACGGCTTGATTTAGCGTTAATACTGAGTCACATCATCACGTTAAGCCGCAAAACAGCTTAAAGGCTGGATGCATATATTTTTGTAAAAAATGAAATCTTTTTTTGACAGAATGATTGGGATGTAGTGTAAGATTTGGAGAGCAATCGCCTAAATGCTCCTGTTGGCAAAGTCGAAAAAACCTATTCCCCAACCCCCCTTGGAGCTTTCTGCGCCATCGTCAGGAACCCCACGGCTATAAGCCGGGGGCTTGGAAGGAATTTAGCCCAAACCTGACCAGCCTAAGACCTGCGCGGTCTACGTTACGCCTAAGTGTTCAAGTCCTACCTTGGGGTGCGTGCCAGCTCCAAGCTCTAGAACCGGAAAGTTAAACAACTTTAAGGGGTTAAAGCAGTGCTTTCTGGAAAGTACCGAGGCGCAACATTGGCGAGGCAAACGTTACCCCGTTTCCGGGAGGGGCGCAAGCCCAACCAAAACAGCCCCATGCGTACAGACTAAAAGCACGAGTCTGTAATTGCCCAGACGAAAGGTGAATGCAATACGTCGAATGTCGTTAGTAAGTCCAAGGCGGTGGGGTTTAAATTGCAGCCGTGTACACGGGAAAGATGGTTACCAATATTGCTTCAGTTGAAGCCCTGTCGGGCTGTGTTCCGTGCAAGGGGGTTCCTTCCTCCCCATACATACATAAATGACAGGGGTTTCCATCCGCCCCCTTCCCAACCCGATTTTCTGATGAACATCCCCACTGCCCTAGTCAATGAACTCAAGCTCTACCTCAAACACCGAACCGACAATGGTGATCTAGAAGCGAAAACCTTATTGACTCAAATCGAACAATTTACGAACTCACCCACAGCCGCAGAGGAACAAGCCTTCTATTCCCAACCGCCAGAGGGATTAGAGGTAGGATGTTAATAATGCCGTCATTTGTCATTTGTCCTTTGTTAGAGCCAGTTTTCCCGACAGATATTCAGCATCCGCTGATCATTCTCACTCAGTTGACCCACAGGTTGATACTGATCAAGCTTAACGGTGTAGGGATAGGTTAAGGATTCGTAAGTGCGATCGAGATTAAGCTGGCTCCCCGCCGCCGCTACCGAGGTTTGTTGCTGATTCTCAATAGTATGAGCTAAAGCTGTTTGATCGTAGGGGTTGACAACTCGGAGATTCATCTGTTTAGATTCTAGAGTGCCATGAAAACAGCTAAATTCAGAGTGAGGTAAGTAAAGTGCCCCAACTAGCTGTCCTTCATTGGCTTGAAATACAATATACTCTTGACCAATCTGATTCGGTTGAGACGATTGACCGTAAAGGTATGTGCCATCTGGGATTGAAGTGACTGAAGCGGATACAGTAGATGGATTCGTTTCCCCTGTAGAGTCCACGGCTTGCTTGAGTTGTTGAGCGACGGCGATGGGTCTACTAGAGACATTCATTGTTAGTCCTACTGTGAGCAGTAACCCGGTTAGGGGTAAACGCCAAGAAAAAGACGGTTGACGTTGGGACTGAAAAAACTCAATGACTCGGCTAATCACCGTGGTTACCTCCTTTAAAATAATATCGAAACACCCTTAAAAAATCTGGAATTTTAGTACACAGTTGGTAGCCGCCCTAATTTGTTAAAGTAGATTTAAGCTAAAGTAGACGTTAGCAGGCATCCTTACTTTCTATCTAACCGTGAACCTGTTTCTGGTTTGCGCTGCCTTTATCCGGTTTCTCAACCGTCACAGTTCGCACGGGCAAAATTACGTGGGTTTGTAATTGGATTGAAGTATTCACCTCTCTCTAGTTAAACAATAATGGATGATGCTTAAGTGGCGATTCCCTCGAAGGAATGAAAGTTAACTCACCCAGCAGAATGTTTTTCTACGGACGCAGTATTTTCAGGATCTTCAATCGCTAGTCTGGGGATTGCCTAAAAACTTAATATTTTTTTACAAAAAAAGTGGTAGCGAATTGTGCTACCACTTCGATGGAATGTCGCAAACTTGGACGTTCACAAACAGCCTCTGAACCCGTTTTAACGGGTTTAAGCTTTGAGCCAGAACTTTAGTTCTTGGCTAAACTTGTCGTAGGGGATGCCAACGTTTAGGGCGCTAAAGCGCAACTACAAACCAACTAACTGGCGATGTATTCCCGCACTGTGGCATGGCGTCGTCTGAGTTGGGCTAAAGCTTGATGCTCTAACTGGCGTACCCGCTCGCGACTGAGATTGAGTCTCTGTCCAACTTTTGCCAGAGATAGTTCATTCCCATCTTCTAAGCCAAAGCGCAGTGCTAAGACTTCCCGTTGTTGGGGGGTTAATTCTGCCAGGAGATTATCTAAATCTTGACGCAGGGATTCCTGGGTGGTGTAATGAACCGGAGTTGGTCCACTATCTTCCAACAGATCAGATAATTCTGTATCTTGGTTATCCCCCACTCGCACATCTAAGGATACGGGTTGACGAGCGATGCTCAAATATTCGCGAATTTGGGCAGGTTCTAACTCCAACTCTTGACCAATCTCAGTTGGTGTGGCGTTACGCCCCAATCTCTGAGACAGTTCCCGTTGAACCTTTTTGATCTTATTCAGCTTTTCGGTAATGTGAATCGGTAACCGAATCGCACGGGCTTGTTGGGCAATGGCGCGAGTAATGGCTTGACGAATCCACCAGTACGCATAAGTAGAGAACTTATACCCTCGCGTGGGATCAAATTTCTCCACGCCTCGCTCTAATCCCAGGGTGCCTTCCTGAATCAAATCCAGGAATTCCATGTTACGCTTCTGATACTTTTTCGCGATCGCTACCACTAGGCGCAGATTCGCTTCGATCATTTTACGCTTAGCTCGCGTTCCCTGGTTTATAATTTTCTTAAGGGCTGATTCCTCTAAATCAACGTGATCTGCCCACTCCTGCATCGTCGGTTCGCGCTCTAAGGTTTCCGCTAAGGCATCTTTTGCCTCCAAGAGCGGCATCATCTGCTGCACTTGCTTACCATAGACAATTTCTTGCTCATGGGTCAGTAGTGGCACGCGACCGATTTCATGCAGATAGGTGCGAACCATATCTGCCGAAAATGTGGGCTTGGTCGTTTTGGGTTTGGTGTTAACAGTGGGCATCTGTGAGTAGTGACTCCGTAAACGAGCAATAAATCTGTCGCGGATTTTGACCTCAAAAGCAAAAGCTATAGCCATCTCTCACCTTGAGGATACGTGCGCGAAGCGGTTGTTTACATCTACTAAAAGATGTATAGACTCCTACCTGTATTGAGTTGGGCAGGAGATCGAACCGTAGATCAGGAGTTAAAGCGATTGACTCAGTTAATTGTCTCTTCGTTGATTCTGCGGCGTTTCCTAGCTTACTAACTCTGGGCTTACTAACTCTGGGCTAGGAACAAGGCGAATGCGAAGTCATTATGAGTTTGCCTTAACTCTATAGTATTACACCTTTAGACGACGGTAAAGAGGTAAAGGTTCAACATTTCGGAAAAATCATCCGGCTGTGGCATCTGCTACTTTTCCTCCTGACACCGACAGGGTTCAACAGGTTGGCATTCTCTCCTAGTTACTATCATCGCCTAAAACACCGAGAAACGGATAGAGTTTAATCGGGGAAATAACCGAACTGATTTGGGGATAGATATCCTCCCAACCCCCTAGTCTGGCACGATGCCTTTTTCGTTAACGAGGACGGTTGACGAGGTGAGGAGGTGAGCCAGGACAGAGTCCCAGGAGATGAAACGCCCCTAATTTTATAGCACTAGGCTCTAAGGTTAGGAGAAAAGAAGAAAAATTTAAATCCCTCAATCCCTTGATGAGTCAGTGTTTTTCTTCACTATTCCATAAGACACACCGAGCGTGTTACCGAGCGTGTTACTGAGCGAAGCCGAAGTAAGCCGAGGTAAGCGTTCGACTGAGCGCTCACGCCGAAGTCCGAGGTGTTGCCTATTGCAAGAAAGCCTAGCGCGTAGCGCTATATCAGGTTCATTAATCCTTTTTCCCTATTCTCCCCATCCATCCAATACCAAATATTCCTCCACCCTGTCGAGATGGAAGAGTTTTTTGGGCGCAACTCGATAATCATGAATCATAGCAGGAGTGAAGCCTAAATCCAAGCCTCTATGTCAGAATATTATCATTTGCTGCTTCTTTGTCCTTTGTATTACTTTTGTTCTAAGAACAAAAACTCACAACTCTCAGGCAACACTCTAGGAACTACGTTCCAGAGACGTTCCCACCACACAAGCCCGCTCTAACGTCGCACCATTTACATTGACATCATCGAGTTCAGCACAAAGCAAATTCGCTCCCGTTAAATTTGCCCCTCCCAGATTCGCCCCGCGCAAATCCGCTTCCTCAAAATTGGCGTCACACAAGCTAGCACCTTGTAAATCCGCTTGCGATAAATCCGCCCCCTTCAGATTAGCACTGTTGAGATTCGCCCCCCGCAGATCAGCGCCTCGAAAATCGACGCCCTGGAGGTTGACTCCCATAAGATTCGCGCCACTCAAAAAGGCTCCAGCAAAGGATACCTGTGTCAAATTCGCGCCCATTAAATTTGCGCCTCGGAGATTGCTCCCGCGCAAATCCGCCCCAGTTAAGTTGGCTTGCATCAGATTAGCGCCCAAACAATTTGCCCGCACATCAGCCGACACCAATTGAGCGCACAGCAGTTTAGCGCCATCAAGACGAGCACCGTTGAGATTCGCTCTCGACAAATTCGTACCCACCAGACTAGCGCCTGCCAAATTAATCTGTTCCAGTTGGCTCCCCGACAAATCTTCGTCGTCTAGATTAGCACCTGAGAGCTGCTTGATTTTTCCTGCGCGAATTGCTTCGATTTCCATCAATTTTCCTGCGTGACTTAAACCTTAAGACGAAACATTTGATTGGGCTTCCTGAGGGGAATGGGAATCAAGCAACCACATCCCTGCGGCTATTTTAGGTTGATTTGCCTGTAAACTCATACCCTGTTGCATTCCCATCACCAGTAGTTCTAGAGCGTCAAGAAGTTTAGGGTCAAATACTGTACCCGCTGACTCCTTACAGTCGTTAATTGCTTGTGCCAAAGGAGCCTCTTGGGATTGATAAACCTTCACCCGCTGTTGAAATGTGGTAATCAGTGCTAAAATTCTCGATTCCAAGGGAATCGCATCATACGCCAAACCATCCGGTTGTCCGGAGCCATCCCAATGTTCGCTTTGGTGGGTGATAATGTGAGCAATTGCCTGTAATTGGGGCATGACACGCAAAACCGAGGATTTGGGCATCGTCTCTTGTTGAGAAACCGCCTGTTGCTGCACTGTGGATTTTGCTGGTTCTAGGTCATCATCTACGGCTTGTAACGGCGCCAGACGATGCAGCAATCCCGCTAATCGCAGCCGTTTGATTTGCCATGCAGGTAAATCGAGCAATTGACCCATAGCTTCACACAGGGTTGCCACTTCCGCCGCTGCCATGGGATTGGTTACATCAGCTTGATCGATGAGCTGTGCCATCCGCAAAAATGCCTGCACCTTATTAGACACTAGATTATTATCTAAGTCTTGCTCGGAACGGGGCAAGTTCTGAAGTGGCTCATCCTCAGTTTGATGTAATTCTTGTTCAAAGCTTTCCAGATAATCGACGACGCGAGACACAACCTGCCCAATATCATCGCGTTTTTTGCTACCGAAGGCAGCCGTAATTTTTTGGGCTTGGTCGGTGAGGCGCTGTTGTAACTGTTGATCGTAACCGCCAATGTGGGCGATCGCTAAATCGACTGTTTCCCGAACCAATTCCGGCTCAAATGTCCAGAACCCATAAAACTTGCGCTCCCGATCATCTGTCGGTTGTCCTTTGCTGCCGTAATCCTCGGCAGATAACTCTTGACATAAGACCATTGCTGTGTATGTCTCTGACATAATAATCAAATGCCATTCTTGAGCCACTGGATCAGAAGCATCTAAATCCAATAGTCTCACATTAGAACGCTGGCTGGTGGGATGTTCCCCAAAACCAGTCTCCGCTGTCGCCAGAATTACCACTTCAGACGACTGTTGGGCTAAATCGCCATAGCGTTCTGCCTCTTGCATATACCATTTCCCCTGCTGAAATGCTGCAATTAGCAGAGGTTTTCCTTCTGACTCTAAGATGAAGTCTTCCAAGGCATGACACAGGGCAATCAGGGTGTTTTTGTGATAAACACCAAAATTCAGCGGTCGCTTACCGCCGCGATGAGCTGTGTCTAACTTTTGTAATATCGAACCTTGCAGCATGATCAAACCTTGTCTGAGGGGTTCAGGGGAAAGTGGGTGTGTAGAGACGTGCCATGGCGCGTCTGGGAGCAGGGGAGAATTTTAACCGATTATTTTATGTTAATTATGATACATTTTAGGGTTGAATTTCTCCAAGCTGTTCGAGTTGGCGATAAACGGATAGAATCAACTACCCCGCTGTAACCAGTTGTTTAGGCGGCGTCTTAGCTGAAACTTCAATCGGAGCCGCTAATGCCTCCTCTAAATCCGCACAGCCCAAACGTTCCTCTAAAATTTTCATCACTTCGCGACCAAAATCATCGGGATTTTGCCGCCACGCTTGCAGACAAACCTCGCCAAAGAAAGAGCCTAGGGGTTCGGGATTCCAGAGTAGCTTTTTCGCTGTCCAAGGCATTAAACTCATTGGATCATAGTCTTTTTCGAGAATATTGTTCTCAAAAGCGTAGGCTTCCAAATGAGTATGGGGTTGTAATCCGATAAAAAAGATCGCGGGTTCCACCTTGTCAGCACCAAAGATTCGCTCTAACTCCCGGTGATAGGCAATGGTTTGGCGAATGGTGTCTGGTCGCTCATCTATTACATTAAAGGAATAGTTGACCGAAACCAAGTCATTAAATCCCGCTGCTTTCAAATCCCGACAATTTTGCAGCACGGTGCGAAGGTTGTACCCCATTCGCATCTTGCGAACTAATTCCTGGGAACCACTGGTAATGCCGATTTCAAAGTAGTTCATCCCGGTTTTCACCATCAAGTCGCATAATTGGGGTGTGAGATTATCTGCCCGAATGTATGCCGCCCAGTGAATGTCTGTCATCCCAGAATCAAGAATTTTCTGCAACAGTTCCACCGCATCGTCGATAAACTTCCGGGCGGGGATAAACTGAGCATCGGTAAACCAGAAGTTGCGGATACCTCGGTCATAAAGCTGGCGCATTTCGGCAACCACTTCATCAGCGGGATTGATCCGTACTTGTTTACCTTCGACGACGGTGTAGATACAGTAGCAGCAGTTGTGGGGACAACCCCGTTTAGTTTGCACCCCAATATAAAAGTCGCTCTCTTGAAAATAGTAATCAAACGCCGACCAGATGCTTTGGATATAGTCGTAATTACAGGCAGTTTTTTCTAGGGGAGTTGGGCGTTCATGAATCATGCGATCGCGCGGCTGCGTTTCACCCACGACATAACAGCGCTCATCGGCAAAGGATTCACCCCGCAGAAGTTTCTCCAGTAGGGTTTCACCTTCACCAACGGAGACAATTGTCCCGTTGGGTAATTTCGTCTTCAGTTGTTCATAAAATACGCTAACTGCACCGCCGCCAACCATCACCCGTGCCTCTGGGTTGTAAGTACGGGCGCGTTTAAGTCCCCGACGAATCAATCCTAAATTACGCCACAGTTCAGTATAATACGCGGCGGCTAGGCGTAATCCCCCGATCGCCCCGCTTAACTTGACAAAGGGGTTACTGGCGTAGTAGAACTCGAAGGCATTTTGCAAGGGGTTCCCCCCTCTACCGCCAACTGGCGCATAGATTTGAATATCGCGCCAGGAGAATACCAACAGCGTCGGTTGGAATTCGTCAATACAGGCGTCGAGCGATCGCGAAAAATCCAGGGGAGGTACAGTACCTAAGTCAAAGATGCGCTGTTCTACCTCTGGGAAAAGTTTGTGAACGTGATCGGCTAGATAGACAACACCAATCGGGAAAATCGGGTTGCAGGGGAGGCGCACATAAAGAATTTTTGGTGACATTATAAGTTTTATCTGGGATAAATCGGCTTTTATGAACAGGGTTGGCTCGGTTGAACTGGGCAAATCTCCAACCCAACTTGGATGAAAACCCGGTGTACGCAGACGTTTAAGTCCCCACCGACCGGGAGAGAAGAACACAGCCCCAGCCCAGCTTTCTCAGAATATTGGATTTCTTTTTCACATAACTTAACTTTACTTTAACAAGATTGGGTTCTGACCTCAAGCGTATGCTATTTTTTTCGTGGGGTTCATCGTTGAGAGTCTGAGCGAGGTAATCTAAGCCATATTACCTAAGGCGTTCAAATTGAGGGTCTTAACTTTATGTAGAAGTTCTCATCCTCAGGGATGGGAAAAATTAGCCATTTAGCGGCGATCGCTGGGACGAGATTGGCGAAAAAGCCGCACAATTGGTAGTCGGGTTTACAACAGGGAAGGGATCACAAGTGCTAAGTTAGGTGAAGTAATAACAAACAGAATTCATTTAGTACCTCACTCAGCAGTTATGACTCAGATACTTGATCCCCTACCCTCTGATAATCAAACTCACATTGTCTGTTGCTATGTAAACGCCACGAGCCAGATTCAAATTGCTCGGATTACAAATATTCCCAATTGGTATTTTGAGCGCGTGGTTTTTCCAGGACAGCGCTTAGTCTTTGAAGCCCTACCCCAGGCGCTATTAGAGATTCACACCGGGATGATGGCAAGTGCGATTCTCTCGGATACCATACCCTGTACTCGCTTGCTTATCGCTCAAGACGGTAATCCGGCGCCGTCTTCTGACGCTAAAGCCGTTGTACCACCGACTGATGATAATAAGCCCAGTGAAAATAAGCCCAGTGAAAAAACAATTAGTCATAGCCCAGCCAGCCAAGTTCGTTTAGCTGTGGCAACAGCTCACTAAATAACAAAAGCCATTAAAAAATAAAGATTAAGGGGGTTGTTCAACTGAGCAACCTCTTACGTTACGATTGGGGCAGTAAACAGACTAAATTTGAGGCATCAAGTTGTGAATCTGCCCGACTTTATCTGGTTGTGGAAAATAGCCGCTTGGTCAATGGGTTTGTCCCTCGCGGCTTATAGTCTGTTGGCGGTGACGGGCAGTGTTCTGTTCACGAAACGGCGCTCTCAACACCCCAAACCCAAATGGTTGCGACCTTTACACTACATCATCGGATGGGTAATGGTCAGTTTGGTTTTGCTGCTCCTGGGAATTGGTGTAGTGGGTACTATCGGTCATTATGGCAATCTCGGACATTCGGGACACTTGATTGCCGGATTAGCTGTTGTAGCTTTGGTTGCGGTGTCCGCCGCAAGTTCCACCCAGATTAGCCCCCAACACCCTTGGGCGCGGGCAGTTCATCTGGGAACCAATATTGCTTTATTTGTCGGATTTGCCTGGGTGTCCTATTCCGGATGGCAGGTGGTGCAGAAATATTTGTGAGCAGGGGGAGCAGAGGGAGCAGGGGGAGCAGGGGGAGCAGAGGGAGCAGGGGGAGCAGAGGGAGCAGAGGGAGCGATATAATTAATTGGGAAAGCGTTAGCTTATCCGGCAAGAAGCCCTACATTAGGATCTCTGATGTGATGTAGGTCGCTCACTTGGCTAGATATAGCACTACGCACTCTCGTTAGGACAAATGAAGAAAACATCAAATCGCTCAATCCCTTGTAAGGTAAGCGTTTTTCTTCACTATTGCCTATTGCCCATTGCCTATTGCCCAGCGCGTAGCGCTATATAATCCCCTGAGAAGGTTGCCACAGTAGACAACGTTTAGCTGGAGAGGGTGTCAGTCGAGTAAAAAAGCCAGTACAAAAACTATCTAACTAATATGATAGGTGGGACATAAGTCCTGTAGAGTTTACAGGGAAACAAACTATGAACAAATTAATTGGATTAGTGATCATTGCTGCCGTTCTAGTCGGAGCAGCTTTAGGTTGGCAAGGAGTATCCCTTCCGTTTTTGGGAGGACTCTTTGGGGGTGAAAACCGCACAGCGAACCAAATCATTGAGTCAGTTCCAGACACGGCAACCGACCAAGGGGCAACACAACAACCTCAAGCAGCAACAGGAACTCAGCCAACGGCTCAGGCTCCGGCGGCGATTGGAACCGTCGATCAAGCCCAAAATAATCAGGGTACAGCTCAAGCCCCTCAAACCACAGTGGGTCAAGCGGATACAGGCGCGGGTGAAGCGACTGAGGAGTCCGAACCGATTACGGCTCTCTGGTAACGTGATTGACTAAATCTGTACGGACTGGCTAGGGCGCGTCTAACGTTTTATCTAATGAACTTTTCCAGTGATATTTTAATTGTGGGCGGTGGCGTGATTGGTTTAGCACTCGCCCTAGAGTTGAAGTGGCGGGGGGCAACAGTCACGGTATTAACTCGCGACTTTAAACAAGCAGCGACTCTAGCTGCCGCTGGGATGTTAGCCCCTCATGCAGAAGCCATTCCCGAAAGTCCGATGCGGGAATTATGTGGGCGATCGCGATCGCTCTATTCCCAATGGTGTACCAAACTGGAACAGCTTACGGGTGTGGCGACAGGATATTTGCCCTGTGGCATTCTCGCCCCAGTTTATGAAGAGGTTTCAGCGTCTCATCCTGAGGCTGGCAATTGGTTAGATAAACAGGCAATTCATCTATATCAACCGGGTTTAGGGGCAGATGTGATTGGCGGTTGGTGGTATCCCGAAGATGGGCAAGTCGATAACCGCGCCTTGGCGCAAGCCCTGCGATTAGCGGCTCAAGAAATAGGGATTGACCTGCGTGAAGGCGTAACCGTTGAGGCAATTGAGCAGCAAAATCGTCGCGTTTGTAGCGTCAGAACCTCGATTGGTGAATTTCAGGCTGATCAGTATGTCTTAGCAACAGGGGCTTGGTCTAACCAACTGTTACCTGTACCCGTTTATCCGAAAAAGGGTCAGATGCTGTCGGTACAAATACCAGCCAATCCCCATCAGCCCTTACCCCTGCAACGGGTGTTGTATGGACCCGATACCTACTTAGTTCCACGTCGAGATGGGCGATTACTGATTGGTGCCACCAGTGAGGATGTGGGATGGCAATCGGATAATACGCCAGCAGGAATTCACACCTTACTATCACGGGCAATACGGTTATATCCATCCCTACAGGATTGGTCTATTCGGGAATGCTGGTGGGGATTTCGACCCGCTACCCCAGATGAATGTCCGATCCTCGGCGTTAGTCCTTGTGAAAATCTAACTCTAGCGACAGGACATTATCGTAATGGCATTCTCCTCGCCCCGATAACCGCCCAGCTATTGGCAGACTGGATGGAAACGCAAACCGCTGATCCGTTATTAGACCATTTTCGATACGATCGCTTTTATCATCAATCCTCCTCAAATTTAATGATCAGTTCTCCGATTACGCCCGTATCTCTCCAAACCACCTCGGTTACAGAACCAGCGACATCTGACTCGTTAATCATTGCAGGTCGAACATTTCACTCCCGCCTCATGACAGGTACAGGGAAATACAGCACCATTGAACAAATGCAACAGGGTATTGCGGCGAGTGGGAGTCAGATTGTTACCGTAGCCGTGCGGCGGGTGCAAACCAAAGCCCCGGGTCATGAAGGATTGGCAGAGGCGCTGGATTGGACAAAAATCTGGATGTTACCCAATACCGCTGGCTGTAAAACCGCAGAGGAAGCCGTGCGGGTGGCGCGGTTAGGACGGGAAATGGCAAAGTTATTAGGACAAGAGGATAATAATTTTGTCAAGTTAGAAGTGATTCCCGACGCGAAATATTTATTACCTGACCCGATTGGCACTTTGGAAGCCGCTGAGAAACTGGTGAAAGAGGGGTTTGCGGTACTGCCGTATATTAATGCTGACCCCATGTTAGCTAAACGATTGGAAGAGGTGGGGTGTGTCACCGTAATGCCCTTGGGTTCTCCGATTGGTTCAGGACAGGGGATTAAAACGGCGGCAAATATTCAAATTATTATCGAAGAAGCGGGAATTCCTGTGGTTGTAGATGCGGGAATTGGGTCGCCCAGTGAAGCGGCGCAAGCCATGGAGATGGGGGCAGATGCTTTACTTGTGAATAGTGCGATCGCGCTAGCCAAAAATCCGGTGGCGATGGGGAAAGCGATGGGTATGGCGACTGAAGCGGGGCGTTTGGCATTTCTGGCGGGGCGAATTCCAATTAAAAGTTATGCCAGTGCGAGTTCACCGTTGACGGGGACGATTAGTTAAGTTTTGTCATTTGTCCTTTGTCATTCGTCATTCGTCATTCGTCCTTGGGAAGTTTGAGGTCCCGAACATGCTTACCTGGGAGATGAAAGTGGGACTTATCTTAGCCAACTTTTAGGCGATCGCGCTAAAGTCCGGGAATGTCGTCCCATCACCCTACCGAATAACTCTGAACCTGAACCTGATTTGGCGATCGTCAGACCTCTGGGACGAATATATCGCCAGCGCCATCCCTACGCTGAAGATGTCTTTTTGCTGATTGAGTTTGCTAACACCAGCCTTGCCAAAGACTTGGAGGTCAAGTGCAGGGCTTACGCCGCTGCCGGAATTGAGGACTATTGGGTTGTCAACTTAAAAAACCGACACCTGAAAGTATTTCGTGAACCTGTCGATGGTGACTATACCCGCCAATTAACCCTGACGACGGGAGAAATTCACCCGTTGGTATTTCCTGATGTTCGGGTTTCGGTACAACGATTATTAGAGGGTTAGAACCGCTTTTTAGCGACTATAACAATTTCTTATCCAAACAAGAGAGTTTTTATACTGAGAGTTTGTTACAATTCTATAAGTTGAGTAAAGAAGGTTATCATTCATGCCATATACCACAGAAGAAGGCGGACGTTTAAATAACTTTGCCCGTGAACCGAAAGTTTACCAAGCAGAACCACCAACCAAAACCGAGCAACGTAACTATGTATTTCTGGGAATTGCGGCTCTAGTTTTAGTTAGTGGATTAATGTACGTCGCTGTCTCTGTATCCAGCGTTAGCTAAGTTCTGCGAATCCCTAAATCGGGAACACCCCTGTTAATCCAGCGATTTTGGACTAACAATGAAGTGAAATCTGATCAAGGATTACGCGAAACATTAGTTCGATTTAGCCTAAAAAGCCAAAATCAGTAGGGTCAGGGGTTTGCTTCCCCTTGCATCGCTTGCAACGCATTCATAACACTTTGATGACTGTCTAATCTGCCTTGCTCTTGGAAAAGTTCAGCCGCTTTCTGCAAATCAGCCGTCGCTGCTTCAATGTTCTCCAATTGGAATTGAGTCAGCCCCCGATTGTAATACGCTTCAGCAAAGGTGGGTTGCAGTTCAATTGATTTAGTATAATCAGCGATCGCGTCTTCATATTGTTCTAAGCGATTGCGGGTTAGCCCCCGATTATAATAAAGGCGAGCATTTTCGGGGTTGATTTCCAGCGCTTTGGCGTAATCGTCGAGAGCCGCTTCAGAATTGCCTAACTCGTCGTAAACATTCCCGCGACTAATATACGCCGTGCCATTTTCCGGGTTAATTTCGATTGCCTTAGTGAAATCCGCGATCGCTTTTTGATAATCCCGGCGCACAAAATGGGTATAGCCTCGGTTACTATAGGCTTGACTGAAATCGGGATTTAACTTAATGGCTTGGGTATAGTCATAAATCGCAGCATCGTAATTACCCAGACTATGATAAGCGTAGCCGCGATTATAGTAGGTATCCGCATCTTCGGAATTCAGTTGTAATGCATCGGCGAAGTCAGAAATCGCACCCGCATAATCACCCTTTTCCAATTTATCGACGCCTTGGTTATACAGTTCCACGGCTGTTAACTTCTCTGACGAGGCTTCTTGCACAACCCTGATTGGCTGTTGGGCGTGAACCGCTTCGGAGAATCCCGTCAGGACAGTCATTAATCCAAAAATGGTCAGTATGCGATAGGTTGAGTTCATCGTTAGTTGTGGTTTTTCGGTTTAAGGTTAAGAGGGTCAGCGTGAGAGTTTTACAGTCTGCCGACGTAAACCTTGCCAAAGTGGTTCCTCGTTAACTTTAACCCTGTCCAAGCCAACATGACCGATACTTGATCATTAGTGTACCCGGAAGATGAGACAATAAAAATGCACCAATTCAAAGGATAAAAAGATGCTCAAGACCATTGCCGCCATTTTGCTGCTAGTATTCAGCTTAAGTCTGCATGGCTGCACTGTCGGCGTTAGTGGACTGAAAAGCTATGTCGATACGGCTGACGGTTATGAGTTTCTCTATCCGAATGGTTGGGTGCCGATTAAAGTCACTGATGGACCTGATGTTGTATTTCGGGATTTGATCGAGCCAACCGAAAATGTCAGCGTGGTGATTAACCCCGTTCCAGAGAATACAACCCTCACCGATTTAGGAACGCCTGGGGAAGTCGGTTACCAACTCCAGCAAAATGTGCTTTCGGCGGCGAATTCCAATCGTCAAGTTGAATTAGTCGATGCCAAAGCTCGCGATACGGGAGACAAAACCTATTATCTTCTTGAATATAGCGTCAAACTTCCCAGTCAAAATCGGCATGACCTAGCCACAGCCGTGATCAGTCATGATAAGCTCTATACCTTGAATGCTTCAACCACTGAAGAACGTTGGGATAAAGTGCAAGACTTGTTTACCCAAGTCGTTAGTTCGTTTAACGTTTACTAGATTAGGGGTTATTTGTCAAGATAAATGTAACGAATGACAAAGGACAAATGACGAATGACAAAATTCGTTTTAGCCTCCGCTTCGCCAGCACGCCGCCGTTTATTGCACAATGTTGGCATTGAACCCATCGTTTGTCAGAGTGATTTTGATGAATCTCAGGTTAAGGTTACTGATCCGATAGAGTTGGTCAAGACGTTAGCATTACACAAAGCCCAAACCGTTGCGCCTAAATTTAACGATGGGCTAGTGTTAGGCTGTGATTCAGTGTTAAGCATTCAGGGTGAGATCCACGGGAAACCCGCCAATCCCCAAGAGGCGATCGCCCGGTGGCAGATGATGCGGGGTAGAGTGGGCGAACTTTATACGGGTCATGCCTTAATTGACTTATTACAGGACAAAACAATTATCCGTTGTGGGATAACACGAGTCTACTTTGCCAATGTTAGCGATCGCGCGATTGAAGTGTATGTGGCTACAGGCGAACCACTTAAGTGTGCGGGTTGCTTTGCGCTGGAAGGGCGGGGCGGCTTATTTGTCGAAAAACTAGACGGTTGTCATAGTAATGTTATTGGTCTGAGTTTACCCCTGTTGTATAAGATGCTGCGTGAGCTGGATTATGAGGTGACAGACTTTTGGTAGTCATTCGTCATTTGTCATTTGCTCGGGGCGGGTTTAGTTACTTATAGGTGTAAAGGACAAGATAGTAGTGAAACCCGCCCCTACAGACAGACACGCTCTAGTACGTCTGGAACATGACTCCCTCATCTTCCCCATCTCTCTCATCTCTCATATCTCCCCCAGCTTCCCATTCCCTGTTCCCTTGTGAGAAAATTTGTTCAGGTGAGGCGGAAGTTTGTTATAGTCAAAGCACTTTGAGTCTATTGTTAAGCTGATATAGCTGGAGCGGATCTATGACAACCAGCGAAGAATTTAAACAGAAACTAAAGGCAGGGAACATTGGCGATGCCTTTACCCTAGCCTTGTCGGAATCGGTGGAGTTGGAAATTACCACCTGGGTGGCTTCCGCCAATTCGCCCCAAACAGAAAAGCCTGCGGCTAATTCCTGTATGCGTACCCGGATTAATATTGTGGAAGGCTCCATCGATAATGAGGTAGGATCTCAATTTATCGGTAATGGTCCCTACACGGAACTACGCCAATTTCATACCCAGCAAGTTCAGGAAGGACGCCAGATTATCCAGAATAATCTGGAAAACTTGCAACAACTCTTTACCGTGTTGACTCGCGTGCAATATCAACCCCAACAGTCAACCCAGCAGCAACTTCGGGAGAGCAATCCAGCTCTGTCGCCTTCGAGTCAGGATAATTTACCCTAATCTTGAAGATAGGGATTGACAAATCTGGCAATTTCTGTATTGGTAATCGCCCAAATTCAGGTGAGTTTATTATGGCGTCGAGTGAGGATTTTAGGCAACAACTCAAAGCAGGCAAGGTTCAAGAAGCGTTTGCTGGGGCTTTAGCGGAAGCCGTTCAGTTGAAAATTACCACCTGGGTGGCTGCTGATGCTGAGGAACACGCCGAAACAGCCGCCCAACCCGGTTATCGCCTGCGGACTCAAATTAATACGATTGAGGGAGCGATCGCGAATGAGATTGGGGATCAGTTTATTGGCAATGGTCCCTATCGAGATCTCCTCCCCTTTCATTTAGATCAGGTGGCACACGGCAATCAGCTTGTTGAGAATAATCTTAAAAGTTTGCAAAAGCTATTTGAGATTTTAATTGCGCTGCAACATCACAAGACAGGGTTGAGTGAGATAGAATACCCGCCCTTATCCATTCCCCCACAAGAGACAGCCACCCCACCGGATGCGGGAGTAGCCGCCGCCGAATTGACCGCCCAAACGCCAGATTTGACGACTCCGGATATTCAGGAACAGGTATCTCCTGAATCGACTCCCTCGCCAGAGACAACAGCTTGGGAGGAACAAGAGGAAGACGAGGAAGAAGATGAGGATGACTCGGTGCTAGATTTGCTTGAGTCATTACCCCCTCCTCCACCCCCACCGCTAGAGGATGAAGAGTCCTCAATCCCTGAGGAGGATGCGAGAGATGAATTCATTGAAGCAGAACCAGAACCGCTATCGGATCGCCACGAAGCGGAGTTAGATGAGGAAGACTGGCAAGTTCTCAACGAAGATTGGGGAACATTGGAACTTGAGGAATTGAAGTCACCCCCCTCGGCTGAACCGGATATCCCACCCCAGACAGACATTGAACCCAAACCGAGGGAACCGGAATCGGCTAAAAAAATGCCCAGTTTGGACTCCTTAGAAGAACTAAACCAGGATACTGACGACGATACCGACTGGGATGACTGGGTAGTAGATGAACCAGAATTAGGCGATCGCTCTTTTGCCCAGATGGATAAGGATGAAGACTGGGGTGACTTAGTAGAAGACTTTGACCCCTTCGCCGCCCCTCCACCTGTTGAGGAGTCCCCCTCAGCGTTAAATATTCAGGAAGACTGGGATGAATTTGCCGTTGAGGAACTTGAACCCTATTCTGATTTAACTGAGGTTGATAGTGAGATTGAATGGTCAGACTTGGGTGAAAGCCAAACGTCTGAGTCTACCAGCGATCCCCTGGAAGGCTTAGGTGCTTTACCCGAAGAGTCTGAGGAAAAAGAACTGAATTCAGAATCATCAAGTGATCCCATGGATTTGTTGGGGGATCAAAACCAAGCCGCCGAAAATGTGAATGAGCCGGATTATGAATTCGAGGAACTCTCCTTGGACGAATTTTCCCTAGATGATTTTGATCCCCTAAGCCATCCAGAGGAGGAGAATTGGGAGAAGAAACCCAAATCAACGCAGCAAGGAGAACCACCACCGCCTCCACCTCCTAGCCCCTTTCAGGATAAACATCAGGAACCTTAGGGGAAGCAGGGGGAGCAATGTAGAGACGTAGCATGCTACGTCTGGGAGTTGGGGGAGCAGGGGAAGCTGGGGGAGCAGAGGGAGCAGAGGGAGCTGGGGGAGCAGAGGGAGCTGGGGGAGAGATTCCGTAGAGCGATACAATTGAATGTTGAGTCACGAAGGTTTCCATTTTTGGGAAATTTCGGTAGATGATTGGATGACTGAACAGGTGTTCTCAAAAGGTGTGGGTTGATGACCAATCGCAATCGACAAGAGCATTCAGATGTACCCGCCTCTAAAACCCGAGGCAATAATTCGGGTGTGAATCGAAACATTAATCATTTCTTGCAGTCGTTAGGTGACACACTGATCGACTTCACGGCGCTAGAAGTGAATACGATCGTGGTGGATCATATTAGTGGTCATAAGTTTATTGCCTGGGAAGCGTACCGGGATATTTATCCGATTTCGCCAGGGTATTTAGAACAACAAGGTATCCACGAGTCATTACGCGATCGCTACTTGGAGTTACGCACCAGTCTAGAACGGGAGTATCGGGGACTGTTGAATGATCCAACCTCGGAACTTCATGATCCGACGGTGTATGAGCAGGATAACTCCAGTTTCGCCCATGACTTTGAGCGTACTCCCACTCGTCTCCCCAATCCCCTGGATCTGAAAAGTCCAGAGACAATTGTTGCTATTCAACGACTGTTAGGGAACTGTCGTTTTTTACGCGGGTTGCGTAAACTGGCGGAACTCAAAGCCGCTTTGGATGATCGGAATCAAACGGTACTACGTTTAGTCTCTCAACAACCCGATCAAGTTGAGATGATTCAACGGATGATCGCCACGGATACGATTTGCGCTCAAACTGTGATTCAACTCGATGGTGATGTGATCAACCGTTATGATCAATCCCTGTTTCACCATCCCCAGAAAGAGGTTATTTTGCAAATTCATCGAGAGGGAGTCATCGCCAGTGAACGACAATGGCGCGGACTGTTGGAGTTTATTATTGGTCTAATAAAAGCTACACTGCATAAGTCATAAGGTATAGCGCTGCACGCAGGGCAAAGGAAACAGGGTTTGACGTTTATGAATCAGCATCCTCGTTTAGCATCACCGTCTCACCTGCTTTCTCCACGTCAGAATTTAGCGATCGCCTCTTGTATTCAAATTGAGGTAGAACGCATTTCTCGCTCTCAGGTTCTGTTTCACGGAGTTCGCTTCACGTTAGATAAAGAAATTTTACATCAGATTCAACAGGCTCAACAGATGGGGGATTCCTTGAAGCTTTCCCGCCAATTACTCACAGATTTGCGATATTACGCTCTCATTGATGACGAAAACCGTTGGCAATCGGGATTAACGTTTTGTACGTACTATCAGCGCGGAAACTCCCAAGAGGCGCTAATGCGAAGTGTGATTGGTATGGATGGTGATATTATGCATCAAATCCAGCGCAATTGTCTAGAACGTCCCAAGTTTTCCCATCAGATTTCAGCGGCGCATTATTGGTTAATTGAACAAATCATGGGTCAGTTGCGTTTGGGTACATTTTTGCCGTTAACTCGGTTAATCAATGGACTCGCTTTGGGATTGGCGTTGCTGATTGCTATGCTGCTAGTGATTCCCTTTATCCCAGTTTTCCTGAAAACCCCTTTCATGCTGATCGCTGCTTTGGTAATGATTGGATTATTTTTCTTTGGATTTCGACACTTGCTTCATTTATTACGTCCAACAGCAAACCAATGGATTATCCGGCGAATTTTAGGCGGATTTCTATCTTCCAAACCTGGCTCCAAGCGTTTCGCTAAGCGACTTTTAACCCGATTGTTTTCTTCTTGATGATCTTAGCGTTACCATTCTCCATTTCCCACGCCCTATCTTGTTGAAAGGATCGCGTTATTCTCTGTAAGCGTTGTGGATGTTGGGTTTCATGATTCAACTCAACCTACAGTATCCCTAGAGGCTGTTGTTTTTTATTTTCAGCAAAGAGAAGACGGCTATCAAAGTGGATTTGATATAATAATAGACGCTACGAACAGCATTTTAAGCCTATTCATTCCCCTGAAAGGAATGATCGGTTTGTTTGAGGTGAATCTACCGAATCCTCAGATGTAACCGATAAACAGTCAATGAAGTTTTATACAACTTATTTTGGTGCGATCGCGCTCCGTACCTGTTGGGCGCTGACATCGATCACCTCTTGTTGCTTGGTATCCAGCTTGAGCGTGCAAGCGCAAATCGTGCCGGATGGAACCTTACCGAATAATTCTGTCGTTACTCCTAATGGCGATACCTTCACGATTACAGGGGGTACGGCATCAGGGAGTAATTTATTTCACAGTTTTGAGCAGTTTTCGGTAGATACCGGGCAAACTGCTTACTTTAACAATGCCCAGAATATACAGACGATCCTCACCCGAGTCACCGGGGGAGAAATCTCCACGATTGATGGCATAATCAAGGCTAACTCTGATGCTAATCTCTTTCTGATTAATCCCAGTGGAATTATTTTTGGCGATAATGCTCAGTTAAATATCGGGGGTTCGTTTATTGCTTCAACAGCGAATAGTATTAAGTTGGCGGATGGGAGTTCTTTTAGTGCCACCAATCCCCAAGCACCGCCCCTACTGACGATCAATACTCCCATTGGTTTACAGTTTGGGTCAAATCCTAAAAGTATTACCAATCAATCAACGGCATTGGCATCACCTAATCTGCCCACTCCTGCCAAAGATATTCCGATTTCCGATAACGTTGGGTTAGCCGTACAACCGGGTAAAACCTTAGCCTTAATTGGCGGTGATATTTTCCTCAATGGGGGCAATTTAACCGCGAATGAGGGAAAAATTATCCTGGGTAGTGTTGCTAGTGCTGGGTTTGTCGGGTTCACATCTACGGCTGAGGGACTGCGTTTAAACTATGACAATAGTCCTCGTTTCGGCACGATTGAACTATCAAACGGAGCCATGCTTAATACGACGGGAGAGGGAGGTGGCAGCGTAGAGATTAGCGGCGAAACGGTCAGTCTCAATGGGGGTAAAATCTATGCCTTAACCTTGGGAAATCGGGACGGTCAAAGTATTGATATTAACGCTAAAACATTTCGGGTTTACGGTGGCTCACAAATTTCTACACTGACACTAGGAAATGGTAGAGGTGGTGCAGTTAATATCCATGCTACTGATTCCGTAGAAATGAGGGGAATTGGATCGGATCTTTATCGACTATTTGTGGGTAAGTATTTGGTGTCTGGATTAATCGACCCTTTTGACCCCCAAATTTTACTAATAACGGGTACGACTGGTATAGGAGATGCCGGAAATATCACGATCGATACGGGTAAACTTTTGGTAGACAATGGAGGTGTATTGGGTAGCCCCACGTTAGGTACAGGTAATGCTGGAAATATAACGATCCGTGCTGAGGTTTTCGATTTAGTTGGTTCTGTCATGAACAGTGGCACAATTGCAGGCAGTACGGGTACGGGAGGAAATATTACCTTTGAGGGAAAACGTTTAACTGTGCGTGATGGTGCGGCGTTGATCAGTGTCACGCGCGATCGCGGCGCATCGGGGGATATTTACCTGAAAGCGTCAGAATCGGTAGACGTGCTGCGTACTCCTGATGGTAGTCCTGTCGCTACTTTAATCGGTTCTACCGCAGGCGGCATTAATGGTCAAGCTGGGGACATTACGATTGACACAAAACGGTTGAGGATTGCTGGAGGAAGTGGCATTAGTTTATCCAGTGGTGCAGTGATTGGTAATCAACCTTTAAATACAACCGGAGGGGCTGGAGGAAATTTAACCGTTAAGGCTACTAAGTCAGTAACAATCGAGGGAATTTCTGGAGTCTTGGCAAATGGAAGTCGGGGTCCGAGTTTCATTTCTGCTGATGCGAATGCGGCGAATCGGGGAGGGAATATGATGATTTCTACGCCTGTACTCACTCTCCGAGATGGAGGCGTGATTACTACGGCATCATTAGGGAGAGGCGATGCGGGAAGTATTACGATTGATGCCGATCGCGTCGAGGTAATTGGCAATCAGGGTCAAGATGAATTTAACAGTCAAATTCAAACCTCTGTAGGGATTGCCTCTCGCGTAATTAATCCCGATGCGACGGCGAATGGAGGGTCATTGAATCTGAATGTGGGAGAATTAATTCTAGACAAGGGCGGAACCCTAAATCTGCGAGCCTTGGGTTCGGGACAGGCGGGAAATATTAATGTTGTAGCCGACGCGATCGCACTTGACAATCAAAGCAGCATTGATGGCACAACAGCATCGGGTGCAGGAGCAAATATTAACCTGCAAGCGCAGAATATCTTGTTGCGTCGTGGGAGTCGAATTAGTACGGATGCAGGTAATGCAGATGGCGGTAATATCACGATTAATACTGATACTTTAGTTGCTGTACCTGAAGAAAATAGCGACATTACAGCTAATGCAGAAAAAGGATTTGGTGGTCGAGTCAGTGTTACCGCTCAAGGGATTTTCGGTATTCAGTTTCGCGAGAAATTAACCCGATTCGGTGATATCACAGCTACTTCGGAGTTGGGTGCTGAGTTTAGTGGAACCGTGCAAATTGATATCCGAGGAATTGATCCAGCCCAAGGATTAGCAGAGTTACCTACAACGCTAACTGATTCTAGCAATCAAATTGCTCAAACTTGCTCATCTCAAGCGCGAAATAATAGCTTTGTTGTGGTTGGACGAGGGGGATTACCCCCAACTCCGGGTGAGGCGTTGAATTCTACTCCAGGTTGGATTGATTGGCGGGTTTCTGGAAGTGGGGGAGCTGGGGAAGCTGGGGAAGCTGGGGGAGCAGAGGAAGCTGGGGAAGCTGGGGAAGTTAGCTCAACACTTAATACTCAAACTCCTTTGGTTGAGGCTACAGGTTGGATAACACAGCCAGATGGAACGATGGAATTGGTGGCGGAAACGTCGGCGGAAATATCGTCTAATTCTTCTTATCCACAACCGTGTCAGGAAAATCACGCTATTAGTAATTAAGCCTTTAATTAAAGTACAAGTCTCACCAACCGCCTTGGGTTTAAACCCAAGAAAAAGCGAAATTCATATAAAGACAACTGGATAAAAGTTTCAGTCCACTTTAGTGGACTTGAGCTATTAGCCCGGAGTTTGAACTCCGGGCTCCGGGCTTCCGGGCGGGTGTCGGGACTAAAATCCTGACAAATGACAAATGACAATTCTCACTGTTAACTTGAATTTTTCCTACTTAGTTACTCATGAACTTATTACGATTACCGCACAAAATAATTGCCAGAAACCTAGTAGTTATATTCATTCTTTGTACACTGCTTGGGTTCCTGATGGCTGTAAGTGTTCATGGCGCGACAAGTCAGAGTAGGGTTGAGATACAAAACCCAACCAACAACGTTAACATGGATGTTGAGCGATCGCGTGTTTTCTTCCCTTCACCAAAAATAATAGCAGCTCAACCTGATTCCCAACTCCAAACGGGACAAATCCTCTATCAAACTGGACAATATTCAGCCGCCGCCAATGTTTGGAAAGAAGCCGCTTCTGAGTTTGAGTCTCAAGGGGATAAACTGCATCAAGGACTAATTCTCAGTTATTTGGCACTGGCTTATCAACAACTGGGACAATTCCCGGAAGCGGAAGCTACGATAAATCAAGCCTTGACGTTGATCAAAAATAAAACCTCACCATCTTCTCAATTTATCCTTGCCCAAATTTTCAACAATCAAGGACAACTACAATTTAACCAGGCAAAATATACAACGGCTCTGGAAACTTGGAAAAAAGCGGAAAAGCTTTATCATGAATTAGGCGATTCCACGGGTGAAATTGGCACTAAAATCAACCAAGCCAGAGCCTTCCAAGCCCTAGGGTTTTATCTGCGTGCCAGAACCACTTTAGAACAAGTTGAGGCATCCTTAACTCGCCAAAATGACTCCCACCTTAAACTGGCTGGACTGCTAAACTTGGGGAACGTGCTGCGCGTTGCTGGCGATTTTGCCACGTCTCAAAATATTCTTGAACAAGGTTTAGTTGTAGCGCAACAACTGCAATCGGATGGGGATATTCAGGTGGCTTGGCTGAGTTTAGGAAATCTTGCCGAAGCTCAACAGCAACCTCAAATAGCACTCGACTATTACCAAAAAGTTGCCGCCCAAAATAGTCCGGTTCAGCTACAAGCCCAAATCCATCAACTTAAGCTTTTGGTTCAACTCAATCGCTTGCAAGAGGCTCAAAACTTAGTTTCCCTGATTCAAACACAACTGGCGAATTTACCGCCAAGTCAAACCACTATTTACGCTCAAATTGAACTAGCTGATAGTCTGGTTAAACTCAATTCTCAGGATTTTACTAAAGCCGCTCAACTCTTAGCAATGGCTCAAAAACAGGCAAAACAGTTAGGAAATATTCGTGCTGAATCTTATACTTTGGGTCGTTTAGGACAAGTTTATTTGCAAACAAAACAGTGGAACGAAGCGAAACAGTTAACGGAAAAAGCCCTCCGTTTAACCGAGGCAATTCATGCTGAGGAAATTGCCTATCAATGGCAGTGGCAAATGGGAAAATTGCTGTTTAAAACTGGGGATAGAAACGGCGCGATCGCATCGTACACAGAAGCCGTTAATACCCTACAATCCCTACGCCAAGATTTAGTGGCAATTAACCAAGATGTGCAGTTTTCATTTCAGGAACAGGTTGAACCTGTTTATCGGGAATTGGTGGATTTACTTTTACAACCGATTCCCGGAAAAGCGGAAGAAGTCAGTCAAGCTAACCTCAAACAAGCGCGAACCACGATTGAATCTCTCCAATTGGCGGAACTGGCTAATTTCTTTCGGGAAGCTTGTTTAGATACTCAGCCGGAAGCAATCGATCGCATCGATCCAACGGCGGCTGTTATTTATCCGATTATTCTACCCGATTCCCTGCGGGATAGTTCTAATTCTCGCTTGGAAGTAATCCTTTCCCTACCGGATCAATCATTGAAACATTACAGCACAAATCTATCTCAATCACAAGTCGATGAGGCAATTAACCGAATGCGCCAATCCTTTAGACGCACATCTTTTGCTGAAGAACGATTATCTATTGCCCAAGAAATTTATAGCTGGTTGGTACAACCCGCCGCCGAGGATTTAAATCGCCAGTCAATTAAAACATTAGTATTTGTACTGGATGGTTCCCTGCGGAATCTACCGATGGCAGCTTTACATGATGGGAAACAGTATTTAATTGAACAGTATCGAATTGCGATCGCGCCCAGTTTACAACTTTTAACAACTGAACCCTGGGCAAGACGCCAGTCTAAAGCCTTACTGGGGGGTTTAAGTGAAGGAAAACCCAACTTTTCGCCTCTACCGGGAGTGAAGCAAGAAGTTAAGGACATTGACGCTACTGTTTCAGCAACCGTTTTACTGGATCAACAGTTCACTACTCAGGCGCTAGAAACTCGTGTCAAAACTCAACCCTATTCCATTGTTCACCTCGCCACTCATGGTCAGTTTAGCTCTAAACCTGAAGACACCTTTATCCTTACTTGGGATGGGCGGTTGGATGTTCAACAATTAAATATATTATTAACCAACCGCGAATTATCGAACTCGCCTCCCCTGGAACTTTTAGTCCTAAGTGCTTGCCAAACTGCCAAAGGCGATACACGAGCCGCGTTGGGACTTGCTGGCGTAGCTGTTCGTTCTGGGGCGCGTAGTACCCTGGCGACTCTTTGGACGGTTAGTGATGAATCGACCGCAACGTTTATGAAACAGTTCTACAAAGAACTTTTTACTCCCAACATCACAAAAGCGGAAGCGGTAAGACGCGCTCAATTGCATTTACTCAAACAACCAGAGTCAAGTCATCCTTACTTTTGGGCATCATTTATTTTGGTCGGGAATTGGCTTTAGTCCAGAAAAAAACTTGATATGTCAAACTAGATTTAAAACCCTTACAAAATTTATAATGATGACTACATCCTCCTGGAGAATGATATCTGTATTCTTATCCTTGTCAGTAGTGGTAGCGCCATTTATGACAGCGAAAGTTTGGGCAGATTCTCCGGTTACCGTTAGCTTTAACCCTCCTCCCGGTAGGAATATGCCCCGTGGCGGTACAGTTGGCGGCGGTTCTCGTCCCGTGCAGATAAGCTGTTTAGCCAATCCATCGGCAAACTCGCGTTCTTTGACGGCTGTAGCGCCCGGATCTCATATCGGGTTATCTCAAAGCGATCGCCCCAATTTGTTCGTGTCTATCCCCCAAACCACTGCCCAAACCATGGAATTTAGCCTGTTTGACGAGGAAATGAACGGGATTTATCAAGTGAGTATTCCGGTGTCTCAAACGGGTTTGGTTAGAATTGGCTTACCGGATACAGCACCCTCTCTAGCGCCGGATCAGCCTTACTACTGGACAGTTGCCCTTGTTTGTAATCCGAGCGATCGCATGGAAGACTGGGTTGTGGGCGGTTGGGTGGAACATATCCCAATTAGTAACCCATTACAGCAACAGTTAGAGAATGTCACTGCCTTAGAAAAAGTGTCCCTCTATGCCCAAGAAGGGTTTTGGTACGATGCTCTCACTATATTAGTGGAACTTCAGCGCAGCCAACCCAATAATCCCGCCGTAGCTACCAGTTGGACGGAATTAATGCAATCCGTGGGATTGGAGGAGATCAGCTTAACTATACCTTCTGCGATCGCGACTCAATCGGTAGACAGCGAATATTAGGAGCTGCTGAATAAGTGTTGTGGTGAGGGGGAGCAGGGGAAGCAGGGGAAGCAGGGGAAGCTGGGGGAGCAAGGGTACATTTTTCCTGAGCAAGGTGATGCCATACTTATGAAGCATACTACCCGATTTCCTTGAATCAAACCCTTTGTCAATAAAGCTCAAAGTATTGATGGGCTTTACGGTTTTGGCTTTGTGCCACAAACCCTAATTATCAATAGTTGTGTACGCAAAATCCGTGAAACTCAACGTACTGACTCGATTCCATTCAAAAAGCTGCTCCCTAAAAGCTTGCCATTGACTGTAAACATCTCGGAATGTAGCATCCTGACTCGCGATTTCTTCATAGAGTTCAAAGGCGGTTTTCCGAGCGGTGTCTAAAATCTCTGGGCTAAAGGGCATTAACTTTGTTCCTCCTAAAAGAAATCGCTCCAAAATTTCGCCATTGACGGCATTATATCGAGCTAACGTTTTTAAATTGGCTTCAGCCGCCGCTGTTTGGAAAATGGCTTGATAATCTGAGGGAAGTTTGTTCCATTCTGCCTGATTGACCAGCACCATGTACGTGGTTCCGGGTTCCCACCATCCTGGATAATAGTAGTAAGGGGCGGCTCTCTGTAGTCCTAGGGTATCATCGTCATAAGGACCAATCCATTCCACCGCATCGATGCTTCCTTCTAATAAAGCAGGTACGATATCTTGACCTGCGATCGTTACAACATTGACACCCAAACGGCTCATAATTTGCCCGCCTAACCCAGGTAGCCGCATTCTCAGGTTCTTTAAATCTGCAACTGTATTAATTTCTCGCCGAAACCATCCCCCCATTTGTGTGCCTGAATTGCCAGCCGGAAATCCGATCAGATTAAACTCAGAAAATATCGTTTGTAACGTATCTAATCCTTTCCCTTTGTAGAGCCAAGCATTTTGCTGTTGAGCATTTAAACCAAAAGGAAGGGTAGTGCCAAAGGCGAGGGCGGGACTTTTCTGGAAGGAGTAGAAGGTATTCGTGTGACAGCATTCAACCGTTCCGGTGGACACCGCATCAAACACTTCCAGAGGTGGGGCTAAATCACCACCCGGATAAGGGGTAATCGTAAAGCGCCCCTCCGTCATCGTACTAACGGAGCGACATAATGTTTCAATGCCCTCAAACAGGATTTCAAAATAGCGATCCCAGCTTGTTGCCATGCGCCAATTAATGATCGGTTGATCAGGTTTTGATGGGGGTTGAGGTGTTTTTTTACGGCAGGCGTTGAGACTAGCCCCAGCCACACCAATTGTTGTATACTTTATGATATTTCGACGTTTCATAACTTATCTATATCGTTTAAATAATGAATCTTAATCATAAATCAGGAAAAAACAATCGACGAATAACAAATGACGAATGACAAAAAAAACTTTCATTCCCCATGGTGGTTAAGTCAGGGTCTGGCGATGACCCTGCACCTGGCGTTTAGAGCCTCCCGTGATTGGGAAGCAATGATTCCTTTCCCAGAACCCCCCTATCAAGAGAATATTTTTCGCGGCGCTGACAATGTACCGATTTTTGGGATTGTCGCTATTCCAGAACATGCTAAGGGGACAATTGTCGGAACTTATGGAATTACCGGGGATTTGGATAACCAATGGTATCTCAGACTGTTGGGGCGTAAAGCCTTTGCTCAAGGCTATGCGGTGGTGCTATTTGATTGGCGAGCCCATGGAAAAACAGCACTGTTGTCACCCACCTTAACCTCCGATGGTTTGTACGAGGGTGATGATTTTGTCCTAATCGCGGCGCAAGCAAAAGCCATGGGATGCCCCGCCCCATTTTGGTTTACAGGCTATTCACTGGGCGGACAATTAGCCCTTTGGGGGATTAAATCAGCTCAAGCGATCGCTCATTCCGAGGCGGTAGGATTAAATGAGTCAGAGATTGGCGGTGGTGCGGTTATTTGTCCGAGTCTGGATTCTCACCGTTCTCTGATGTATCTGTTAAACCATCCATTGGGGCGGTATTTAGAACAAGCTGTTGCACGGACTTTGAAACAACTTGCATGGCGTCTCTATCAGGCTCATCCCCAAGACATTGATCCAGATGCGATTGAACGAGCAAACAGTATTTGGGGATTTGATCATGAGCTAGTGATTAAGCGATTAGGGTTTTCCTCGGTGGACGAGTATTATGATGCCACGAGTGCGCTGTATATTTTACCTCATTTAAACAAACCGACGCTGATTCTTTATGCCGCCGATGATCCGATGTTTGATCCGACAATTATTCCTGACTTGCAAGAGATTTGTGCTGATAATCCAGCGATTGATTTAAGGGTGACCAAACAGGGTGGTCATGTCGGATATATTAGTTCTCGTGCTTGTCAGCGTGACTATCATGATCCGGACTGCTGGTGGGCGTGGAATCGAGTGCTTGAATGGTGTGATTCGTTCAATTGAGATTATAGACAGATCCCCGACTTCTTGAAGAAGTCGGGGATCTTGCTTAGAGAAGCTACCTGATCAAGGATTTCTCTTCAAGCCATAGCATACAGAATTCTTGAGAAATCACATCTGGCTAAGGCTGAACTTTGAATGTAGAAGTACAGTGAGCCATTTTCTACAAGCCTGATTTGCAATAGCAGTGTGTCAAAAGGGTCTTCTTCGGAACCAAAGCCATAACGGGGGTCATCCTGATAAAAGGAAGTATATCCCCCTATTTGGATATCACAATTTGCTCCACTAAACTTGTATTCCAAGTATCCATAAAATTCTTCATAAAAATCTTCCATTTCATCTTCATCAAATAATTCAGGGAAACGGTCACCGAAATCATAATCATAATGGGAAATAGGTTCATATCCTTTAGCCCATTTAATCGCCGAACACTCAACGGCAAAAGGTTCTGCGGTATGATCATCTTTTTCAGGCAAAAAATCAAAGTTAGTGATAATATTTTCTTTATTTAGATCGGTTTCTGGAAAAAAAAGGACGCGAAAATAATTTTGCTCCAATTTACATTGTGAACTCAGAACACTTTCATAAAAATCATCATTGTTACTAGGAATGTAGAATTGTAAAATACCTTGTTTTGGGAAACCTTCGAGATAGGGTATTTCAGCAAAATTGATTTGTGCCAGTAGAAACAGATATTTACCGTCTGGTGTTTTGGGATACTCAAATCCTTTGGGCAGATAAGGAAACCCTCCTCGACTTTTTTCCTTACCTGGAAATTTACTTTGCCACCAGGTTAGGTTTTCATCAGGGATTAACTTCAGTTCTAGATATGGCTTAATTGTGGCTTCAATGCGATCGCGATAACGTTCTAGAATGGCTGGCATTACTTCCCTGATCACATAATTTGAGGATTCTGCGTCTAGAGGAGAATTAACAGCAGCCCAAGCCCTGCGCCACATTGGGTCAAGATTCGTCGTTTGATCAATCTGAGTTCCGAGAAGGTTTGCCTTACTCAAATCGACTCCCGTTAAATTAGCACCTGTGAGGTTGGCATTTTCCAAGTTTGCCGATGTCAAGTCAGCATTACTCAAGTTAGCATGACTCAAATCTGTATGGTGAAAATTTGTTTGGCAGAGTTTTGTCGATTGCAGGTTAGCCCCCGCTAGGTTAAATCCTGAAAAATCCTGGCGACTGAGGTCAAGATTTTGTAACTCTAAATCCTCATGGGTTTGATTGAGAACAGCTATAACCTTGCGCCAACTGGCAGCCATTTGAGTTTGTTCATCAATGATTGCTCCTTTTAGAGTGACTTGATTGAGGGTTACTCCCTGGAAATTGGTTCCTTTTAAGTTGGCATGATTCAGATCGATCTGAGTTAATTGCGCTTGCTGAAAATTGGCATGACTGAGATCTGAATGGCTAAAGTTTAGTTTGTATAAATAAGTGTTCGCGAAATTCGCCCCTTTGAAACTAATCTGGCTTAAATCCCAAGGTTTGTATTGATGTTCGTAATAGAAGCGAACCCCTTGAAAATTGGCGCGATCGCACTTAGCCCCTTGCAGTTTAATTTTCGCTAAATTAGCCCCTTCTAAATTTGCCCCTTCTAAATTAGCATTAGTCAGATTAGCCCCACTGAGATTAGCATGATTCAGATTGGCATGACTGAGGTCAGAGTTGCTCAAATTTATTCCAGTTAGTCCAGCCAAAGACGTATTCGCAAAATTCGCTCCCTTGAAACTAATCTGGCTCAGATTGTCAGTCTTACTGTGTGGATATTTGGATTGATCATAAAAGCGAACCCCTTGAAAATTAGCGCGATCGCACTTAGCCCCTTGCAGTTTAATGGCGGCTAAATTGGCATTTTCTAAATTCGCTTCTTCTAAGTTGGCATTATTTAAATTGGCGTTGTTGAGATTGGCGTTGCTTAAATCAGCCTGTTGCAAATTTATCTGACTTAAATTGGCATTATTGAGGTCAGCATTACTCAAATTCGCCTCTTTCAAATTAGCACCGCTTAGATCGACGAAAGATAGATTGCTTCGTTGTAAGTTTGCCTGTTGTAAGTTGGCGTTAGTTAACTTAGTGTGATTCAAGTGAGTATTACTCAAGTTAGCTTGAGATAAATTGACCCCAGTTAAATCAGCATCTTGAAAACTAGCATGACTTAGATCGACTCCCGATAAATTAAGTTCAGCAAAGTCAGTTGCCGGATTGAGTCCAATTTCTCTGGCTCGTTGCAGAAAGTTATCAGCACTTTCTTGACGTAGAAGATCAACAATTTCTTGGCGTTCGCTTCGGGTTAATTGACCTTGGTGTTGCGGCTGTGTCGATTGATCTGAATGACTGGATTCGTCGTCAAATGCACTATTTCGCCGTCTGCGACGACGTGGAGGTTGTCCTGAATCACTCATGGTGGTTTCGCGATAATACTTTTGTACTATCTAGGATAACGGCGCGGAAATTGAACGTCAAGCTAATTACATAATTTCGCGATCGCGGTGTGGTTCAATGACTTTTTTAACAGTTTCAGACATACTATAATTCGTGCGAACAATTTGAGGACAACGCAGACAGGCAGCTTTCCCTTTCTGTTGCCACCATCGACAATCTTGACGAATGCGACAGGGTGGTAAGTCTTTCACCACTGTCGGTAATCCCTCGACAATTTGTTGAATAAGATGGCATTGATGTCCATCAAAATGTTGACATCTCCGTTCCCAGCAAGGAGCAGCGATTCGATAAACTTCAGTTGGATCAACGGGTTCAGATAATGCTAGTAATTCATCCGTTATTGGCTGAGGTTCCCGCAGATATGCTACTTGTGGACTGTCAACAGTGCCACCTACTATACCGAAGACAACGCTACCCTGAGTATCAGGGGGAGAGCTAGGACAGAGTGAAGATTTACTGTCTTTTGGATGTGCCATTTCTGACGGCATTGGTGTTTCCTGACTCAGCTTGGTTATGTCTTTTTTTGAATTATTCATTTTTTTCAATAAATGAGAATTTATTTGAAATTTAACGATGAATTGAAACAAGATGACAACGGGGTTTAATTCTTGGGAGCAAGTGTTTGATTTAGTTAACGATATCGATTCATTTTATTTTTCAACCATTGTCTCAGTAAACCTAAGGTTTTAGTTGGTGGATCGTTAGCTATCTCAGCTTTAGAGTTATTCCCCGCCTGATCATTAACTTGGTCTACAGATATTACACCCGCTGTTTCCGGAGGAGGCGCTGGTGCTGTGCCTGCAAGTAGAGTGATAACGTGACTATCGGCACTGGCTATTTCTCGACGCCTTAACGCTCGATCGACGGCTCGCTCAATTGCTTCCCCTAATTCTTTCGTGTCAATTTCAAGGTCAAACTTGAGAGCAATTTGTAAGTCTGGAGACAAATAAGTTTGTAATTCTTGTTTTTCTTTCTCATTAACCTGCTCAGAGAGTAAATTATAGGCTATTAACTGTAAATCACCTGTCTCGTTTTTGACCACTTGGCGTAGCACGTCTTTCCCAGGCTGACCATAGTTAAGCGCCTCGTCTAAAGCCGCCATCCGGATTTCTTCAGACTCACTCGTCAAACGTTGTTTAACTCCCTCTAAGCCACCCAGTACGCCAGAATTTAAGGGGAAACCTTGTCCGCCTAAAACGGCGTCATTGGGATTGGGTTGATTGGAATTGGCTGTCATCGGTTACGATTGTTGTCGGTGTAGTTAGGAAAAGGTGTACAGAACTGGTGTTCTCAAGATAATACCTTTGTACTATTTAGGATAACGACACGGAAATTGAACGTCAAGGCAATTACATAATTTCGCGATCGCATCAGCTCATTACTCTGAACGGCTGAGGGTAAACTGTCCTACATTCCCCGCCGTATCGTACCAATGTCCATCAAAGCGATCGGGTTGAGTTAATCTTCCCGCATGAACTGCATAGTAGCCGTTTCCTGGGGTTTCTTGGATGAAATAAATTAGGGTAATTCCTCGCCCTGTTACTACTTCTCCGTTAAACGTACTGGGATTATTGATATATACATAATGTCCGGTAAAGTTTGTCCCCTCTTGACTCAAACAGACGGAATAGGTGCGTCCTAACCGCTGAATTTTCCATGCTGTTTCAGTTTGAAAACTATGAAACATTGATTGTTGTTTTAAAGCTTAATAGGTTATATCATGTCCGGTAGCATCAGTTGTGTATAGTGGTAAAAGCGTAGAAGGGGAAAATGGTAAGGTTTTTGTCCCAATACCTACAGGTAGGATAGACGAACGACACAACCGAACATAATATTATTTAATTTTTTGATCAAAACGTATCTGTAAGTAAAGGGCGACCCGATCAAATTGAGTGGACTTGGGTTGTTCAGTGATGCAAGCGGGTCGCCCCTACAGCGTTTTTTCTGGGATTAGAAGCTTGGGCAGACTTATTGTGAAAAATTAACCCGGCTCTTCTCCATAATGTTCACCTCTGACTTTACCCCGAAACACAATGTATTGATAGATGTTGTATGCCAACATAATTGGAATCAGAACACCGATAAAGATGATCATGAACACCAGTGCACTGGGGTCAGCCGCCGCCTCATAAATGGTGATCTGAGTGGGGATAATGTAGGGAAACACAACCAAGGCTAATCCTAGGAATGTCAGTAAAAACAGTAGAATCGTCCAAATTAATGGCGTTCTCTCTTCCTGTCGAGCCAGACTTCTCCAGAGTAGCCAAATTAGGGTGATTCCCAGGAGGGGGATGGCGGCGAAGATATACACTTGAGGTTGAGAAAAAAGACGCGATCGCGCATATTCATAAAAGATGGGCGTGGTAATCGTAATCACAATCGCGCCAATTAGCGTGGTGATCGCGGCAATTCTAGCGGTTCTGTAATGGGTAGCTTGTAATTCTCCCTCTGTTTTCAAAACCAAATACGTTGAACCAATCAACACATACCCTTGAATCAAAGTCAATGCCATCAGCACAGATTGCCAGGTGAGCCAATCCCAAGTCCCGCCAATAAAATGACCCGCTTCATCAACCGTAATCCCCGATAGCACAGCCCCCAACGCAAATCCTTGACCCAGTGCTGCACTAAAACTTCCGACACCAAACGCTAAATTCCAGAAGAACTTACGATCCGCTTGTTCACGAAACTCAAACGCCACCGCCCGAAAGATAAACCCAAAGATCATCAAGAAAATGGGGATGTACAAGGCAGTTAAAATCGTGCCGTAGGCTAAAGGAAATGCCCCAAACAAACCTCCTCCCATAATCACCAGCCAGGTTTCGTTGGCATCCCAAACATTACCCAAACTGGTCATTAAAATACCCCGGCGTTCCTCAGTTGAAGAAGTCAGGGATAAAATGCCCACGCCTAAATCAAATCCATCTAGCATCACGTAGAGGAAGAGAAACAAGGCTAAAATGGCAAACCAAACTTGGGGAAGAAAATAGGATAATGTTTCCATAAAACCTCCTACTGTTGCGCTTCTAGGGGACGTTCATCAGGAATAAATTGTCCAGGCTCAGTGTTGACTCCTTCTTGAGTTTCAGAACTGGGTAAAGGGAGGTTGAAATTGGGACCTCGGCGGATAATTCGGCTCCCGAAAAACAAAGCGGCACAAAATAACAGGGTATAAACCCCGCTAAAACTGAGTAACGAGGTTAACACATTACTGGCTGGAATATTAGACACGGCATCTACAGTGCGAATCTGCCCGTAAACTGTCCATGGCTGTCGTCCCACACAGCGGACAATCCAGCCGGATTCAACCGCAATATAACCGAGGGGTGCAGCAAAAATCCAGGCAAACAGAAGCCAACGCTGCTGGGTAATGTTTTCCGGTGAAAGCTTACCGCGTAGCCATTGCAGTACACTCACCAGCATTAATCCGGCGAAGAAGAAACCAATGGCAATCATAATTCGGAAGGAATAGTAGATTAACCCTAATAGATGGGGTCGATCTTCTGGTTTCCACTCCTTCAATCCCAACACGGGTTCTGGTAATTCTTTTTGGAATTCCAGGATATATCCCAACGCATTGGGAACTTTAATTTCCCAATCATTTTGTTCAGCGGTTTCATTGGGAAATGCCAAAAGACTCCAATCTGCCGCAACGCCTGCGGGTACAGTTTCCCACTGCGCCTCCATCGCGGCTAGTTTAGAAGGCTGATGACGATACACTTGTTCGCCACTTAAATGTCCAATATAGATCTGTAAGGGAGCAACTGCGATCGCAACCGCTAAGACAATTTTCAACGCCTTAGAAAAGAAGGCGGAATGGCGTTTGTTGAGAATGTACCAAGCGCTAATTCCACCAATCACAAACAGCGATGTTTCCAGAGTGCCAAAGAACATGTGCAGAACGCTGTTCATCATAAAGGGATTAAAAATTGCCTGAAAATAATCACTGACAATAAACTTGCCATCGACAAATTCTCCCCCGGCTGGGGTTTGCATCCAGGAATTGGCGGCTAAAATCCAGAACGTGGATAAGTTGGCACCGAATGCCACAAGAATAGTTGCAACGTAGTGCATGATGGGATGAACCCGCTGCCAACCAAACACCATAATCCCCAAAAACGCCGCTTCTAGCATGAACGCCATCGACGCTTCAAAGCCGAGAATGCTGCCAAAAAAATTACCAACCGCCTCGGAAAAGGATGCCCAGTTGGTACCAAACTGAAATTCCATCGGCACACCTGTAGCGACACCGATGCCAAAGTTAAGGACATACAGCTTTGACCAGAAGCGAGCATGGTAATAATAATCAGGATTGCGCGTCTTCAGCCATAGTCCTTCCACGATAACCAGGTAAATCCCCATACCTGTGGTGAGAACGGGCCACAGCATGTGAAAAATAGCCGTCACCGCAAATTGCAGACGTGACAATACGACGGTATCGGACAAAAATTCCATAACGTTCCGTTACATAAGACCTGAACATGGACTAGAAAACCTGCGATCAGGCTCATGACCCGATTCGTTCTTATCCTAACCTGCTCAAACCGTGACGACGAGAGGCATATCCTCCCCAAGGGCATTCTTTTTTTAGACGGGGAACGGAGAGTTAAGAGGAGGCGATTGAAATCGCTGCTACACAAACAAAGTCCGCCTGCGCGGACTGGGTTATAACGGGGATAGCGTTCCCCGGATTTGTTATTATTCATTTCCCCCTCTTCCCTTCAAAAGGGGGAAGCCAGAGGATGCGAGAGCTTTTTGTTATGCGGGGAGGACAGAGGATGCTTCGCTTCTGTTGCACGGAAGGGGGGAGAATTCAAAGCCTCTCTCCTTGCAGGAGAGAGGTTTTCCAGATCCCGACCAAAAGTAAGCTACAGGATAACCACAGGGTTTGGTGTCTTTAGCGCGGTAGCGTTTCCTGTGCCACATCCCCTAAGTTAAACAGGAATGGCACACTACTATTGGAATCACCGCTCATGACCAAAACTTTTGGCATTTGCGCCCCACCTTGTTTCCAGGCTTCGATCGCTTCTTTTTGCAGAACCAGTGGTCCGCCTTGCTCTCTCAGGGTTTCCGCCAACAGTCGTTGGGCTTCGGCTCTACCCTTAGCGCGATTAATGTCCGCTTGGGCTTGTTGTTCGGCTTCCCTGGCAACGTAAACAGCACGTTGCGCCCGTTGTTCAGCGATTTGTTTTTCCTCAACCGCCCTGGAGAACTCTGGGGAGAAGTTTAGGTCAACCACGCTGGTATCCAGGACGATGATGCCATACTTTTCCAACCGTTCATTCAAAGCATTATCAAAGTCCTGCTTCAGTTCAGTCCGTTTGGTGATGGCTTCTTCTACCGTTCGCCTCGCTGCTGCAACTTTGAACGATTCCTGAGTCTGGGGGGCGATAATTTTCGAGACGATATTCTGTAATGTGCCTTGTGTCCGTCGGATCGTAACCACCTGTGTGGGATCAAGGCGGAAGTTGATCGCGAAGCTAGCCGAGAGATCCTGAAGATCCTTAGTGGAACTCTGGGCGGGAACTTCAAATTTTTGCACAGTCACATCATATACGTCCACCACTGAAACCAAGGGGGGTTTAATGTGGATTCCCTCTAGTAAGGCTCCATCTCTCGCTTTACCCAAGATGCTGATGACCCCGGCTTGACCTGGGTTGATGATCACAAAGGAGCTAAAGCTAAGGAGAATCAAGGCTGCTGCGATAATCCCTCCCACTAAAGCTTGCCAATTCTGTGAATTCTGATACTTCAACGTTTACTCTCCTTACTCAAACGCCATTGGCGACTCTTTACAGCCTACCAATGTTCAGACTCAATTGCGGCGATAAAAGAGAAGATGGGGAAGCAGGGGAGCGAAGGTGCAAAGGTGCAGGGGAACGGGGGTGTCATGGTGTGTCTGTTGTAGGGGCGGGTTTTACCGATAACAGTTTGCTACAAACCGATAATTTAACTAAACCCGCCCTGACTCAGCGTTCAGATTTTTTAATCCCTCTTCCTTGCTGCCCAATCTTATACCAAATCTGCTTAATTAAACGGATACAGGAGTTTTCAGGAGGGTGACAAAGTTCGAGAGAATTTGCAATCCTGCGGTGGACGACTTTTCAGGATGGAACTGAACCGCCATCATATTATCCCGCGCGATCGCAGCCGTGACCTGTTGTGAGCCGTGGGTTACTGTAGCGGCGCGAATCGTCGGATCAACGGGTTCAACGTAGTAGGAATGGACAAAATAAACTTGTGGGTTCTCAGATAACTGCATCCACAAGGGACAATCCGGTTGAGTAAACTCCAAGTGGTTCCACCCCATGTGCGGAATCCGGATATCCGGTTCTGGCTGAAATCGCCGCACTTTCCCAGGGATAATCCCTAATCCGGGTTCTTTTCCTTCTTCTGAACCCTCAAACAGAATTTGTAACCCCAAACAGATACCCAGGAACGGTTTACCACTGGCAATCACCCGCTTAATCGGTTCCTCAAGTCCACGCGATCGCAAATGCTGTACAGCCGGATCAAATGAACCCACTCCCGGTAGTACCACCGCATCCGCCTGTTCAATCTCAGCCGAGACATCCGTTATCTTGGTTGTTGCACCTGCATTCTCCAACCCTTTACAAGCCGAGTGCAAGTTACCCATATCGTAATCAACCACCGCAATGATTGGCATGAACCGATTCCTCATTATTTTTATGGTTCAATCTATATTTTAGTGAGTTCGGTGCTAATCGATAATGTCAACAACTATCCTTTTGACTTCCTTTCAAACCTGGTTGCCTCATCAGAAATCCAATGCGTCCGATGATTTACTCCTCAAACTCCAAGCTGAGAGTAACCTGTTCCAAGATCAAGCCATATCGTTAACCTTCCTGAGACAGCTACCCGTGGATGTATTCCCCGCCAGTGATTTAGCGATCGCGAAAATTGAACACCTGCAACCGGATGTGGTGATCTGTTGCGGTATGGCGGAATCCCGTTCCCGATTAACTGTAGAAGCTGGAGCAACGCCTCGATACCTTGTTGCTCAAGTGTATTGGTTCATTTATTATCTACTTCTTCAACCAATTTTAAGCCTGAAAGGGTTGTCCTATTGTCTTCCCGCCTTCTTTGGCAATGAGACATCTTTCGAGACTCAATTGCTCAAAACTGCTGTAGACTTAGAGAAATTAGTCGAGGGATTAACTGAAACTGAGATTAGTCATGACGCGGGAAAATTTGTCTGTGAAGGACTCTATTATCAGCTATTACGCTATTTTCAGGATTATTCCCCAACAACAGGCTGCATTTTTGTCCACGTTCCCGTACTAACCCCCGAAAATCTAGCCACAATTTTGACTGACTTTCGCCTAATTATTTCCCGAATCGCCCTTTGGTCAACCCTTCAACACCAAAGCCGAAGACGAGATGCAACGACTGCGGCTTAGAGACAAAGGCAATATTGATTCCTTCTGCTTTAATGGAGTTTTTTTAGGTTGGGTTTCGACTTCGCTCAAGCCAACCGACTAACCCCTGCACAGCGCAGCGGAAATACTTGAACAGCTTCGTAGATAGGATGAAAATGTAGAGACGCGCCATGGCGCGTCTGGGAAGCGTGGGAAGATGTTAGCTGTTCAGTTATTTCTATTTGCACTAGACGAAAAAGCAGATACCCTAACAGAAATGTCGATCCAAGGTTTTCTTGCCTAAAATGGTAAAAATAAGTCTTCTGTAGGAATTGCGCCATGGTGGAACCGGGGACAGCGTTGAGTAGTGTCGGCGCTTTAATCGTTAAAAACTTAGAACTCCAGCAGATTTGGCTGAAACTACAGCAGGAAAATCTGGAAGAGTACGTTAACGATTTTTTCCAAGACTGCCTCAGCGAGGGGGTACTATTAGCCTCACCGCATATCCTCAAAAACGCCTTACTCGAAGCCTTAGCGGAATTCTTGACAATAATCGAAGATGAACTATTAGTTGAATGTGGGTTAACCGAAGCCGAAGTCAGAGACACCTATCAAGTAGCAATCGGGCGGTTTATCCGAGATGACGACGTGAAACCCCTATTGGGAAAAGCCTTTGAAAAAAAATGTCGCGCCATCGACGCCAATCAATTAAGAACCATTTGGGTACAGCGCTATTCACCCAATATGCCACCTGGGTTTAACTGGGATGGGGTTGCCAAGCAATATGTTAAAGATGTGAGACGCATTGTTAGGAATTCGCCAGAGTTAGAGGAACTGTTAGAATTAGAGATTCAGGAATCCATAGAAGAAAAGGTTCGGGAAATTGCTGGAATTCCTCCGGATTTTAATTTACCCAAATATCAAGAGGGATTACGGGAACGCTACAGCAACTTAAATCTATCCAGTTTAGATACAACAGGCTGCGCCTATAACCAACTGAAACTCTGGCGACTCTTCATCCCCCAAAATGTGCGACAAGTTCATCAGGTATTACCCAAAATCTATGAACTGCCCAAAGAACATCAACGGCGACTGCGAGAAAGTAATCAACTTGACACAGATATATCCATCGAAGAGTTAACCGAATATAAACAGGTTTATGCTCAACAGCCAATTCGCCCCATCAATGAAATTATTAACGATAAAGATAACTATCGCTATCTAGTAATTCTCGGTGATCCGGGTTCCGGTAAATCTACCTTATTACAATATTTGGCATTAGATTGGGCAAATTCTACACCTAATGACGCCAGTTTACAGCCGATTCCCCTGCTGATTGAATTACGCACCTATATGCGGAATCGCGATGTGGGACAATGGAAGAATTTCCTGGAATTCTTCCATGATAGCAGTGGGATTGTCTGTCATCTGAATCAGCATCAACTGGTGGAACAGTTAAAAGCCGGAAATGCTTTAGTCATGTTTGATGGCTTAGATGAAGTATTTGATCCGGGGAAACGGGAGGATGTAATGACCGATATTCATCGCTTCACCAATGATTATCCTGATGTGCGGGTAATTGTCACCTCTCGCGTGATTGGCTATAAACCACAGCGGTTACAAGATGCCCAGTTTGATCATTTTATGTTGCAAGATTTGGAGGCAAATCAGATTCAGGAGTTTATTACCCGTTGGCATGATTTAACGTTTACGGATCAAGTGGATAAACATAGGAAGCGAGAACGGCTGCAACGGGCAATTGATACCTCAAAAGCGATTCGGGAACTGGCTGAAAATCCCTTATTGCTAACCATGATGGCAATATTAAATCGTAATCAGGAATTGCCCAGAGATAGACCCGAATTATACAACCAAGCGTCGCGGGTATTGCTGCATCAATGGGATGTGGAACGGGCGTTAGTGGAACATCAGCAGTTAGAGATTCAAACCATTGATTATAAAGATAAGCAGGCGATGTTGCGTCGGGTGGCTTATCAGATGCAAGCAGCGGAGAAAGAGTTCGCGGTAGCTAATCTGATTGCGGCGGATGAGTTAGATCAGATTTTGACAGATTATCTGAAAACCTTAGATATCAATAATCCCAGAGTGATAGCTAGGGTGATGATAAAGCAACTGCGGGAACGGAATTTTATATTATGTTTCATGGGGGCGGATTATTATGCCTTTGTGCATCGGACATTTTTGGAATATTTCTGCGCCTGGGAATATGTTTGGCAGTTTGAGAAAGAACGAACAATTTCTCTGGAGGAGTTGAAAAGCGAGGTTTTTGGTAAGCATTGGTGGAATCCATCTTGGGATGAGGTGCTGTGTTTAATCATAGGAATGATTCAGCCAAAAATTGCTGGTCATGTCATTGAATATTTGATTGAAACACCTGATGCAGATGAATGGCATACTGATCTTTCACACAGCAAGCTATTTTTTGCAGCTAAGTGCATTTCAGAAGTGAGAAATCGGGTTGATATTAAGGAAACTGCTGATAAAATGCTCGACCGACTGAAAGGTTTGACTGATGGCGATGACCCTATAGAAAAAGAAGAAGCAATTAGAGTGATCGCAACTATATGGAAAGATGCCCCAGAGACATTAAATTTGCTCAAAGCTATAGCTCAGTCTGATCGCTATTGCTATCATGATTATACTCAATTGATAGCAGTTAAGGGATTAGCCGAGAACTGGAAAAATGACCCTGATACTTTTCTCCTACTGATGGAACTGGCTAAGTCAGATGAGAATGGTCATGTTGGAAATGCAGCGATACAAAAATTACTTAAAGGCTGGAAAGATAAGCCAAACTTTTTGTCCGACCTTAAGACATTGGCTCAGTCAGCTAAGCATTGTCGTGTGCGAGAGACAGCGATGCGAGAATGGGCGCAAGGCGGGTTCTCAGATCCTGATATTTTACCTTTACTGAAGAGAGTGGCTCAGTCTAATGATCATTGGCATGTCCGAGCAGCAGCATTGGAGGAGTTAGCACGAGGCTGGAAAGATGAATCGGGGATATTTGAATTTATATGCGATCGCGCCGTCAATGATCCCTATCCTTTAAAAGATGAGACAAATCCTTTAAAAGATGAGACAAACAAGACACCTAATCCTCGTAAAACGGCACTTAAAATCATTATCAAACAATATCCTGATAATCCCCAGACTCTACCCTTGCTGCGCGACAGAGCCGAAAATGATCCTGATGAAAAAGTTAGGGAGTTTGCTCAGACAGAATTGGCACAATTCGAGAAGCAAAAAAGTGATATATGATATAATTTTAAACATGAATTTTGTTGACATAATCCAATCTAAACAACGTTAGTGTTAACTGAAATTGCACTAAATTTCGAGTTTGTAGTCAGCGCTTTAGCGCTTCTAGCACTAAATTGTTTACTACGAAACCCGCTTAATCAGCGACATTCGTGTTAAATGTGTAGGGGCGGGTTTCACAACTATCTTTTTGGTTGCACCCAGATGTGACTAAACCCGCCCTGTTTCTGGAGTTGTCAATTTATACAAGCGGGTCGCCCCTACAGGGGAATCATATTAGAGGGGCAAACTTTGATAAAATTTAATCAACATCCCTCAACGACAGCACAACAACTTATGACTAAGTAAATTCAACTTAGGTTTTAATACTATGACACTCACCAAAGAAGAAATCATTTATCCCTCTAGTGATGGTAAACCCATGGCAGACAGCACCCTTCAATATCAATGGATTACCAAAATCCAAGGCGGCTGTGATGCTTTATTTAAAGATGACCCCAATGTATTTGTCGCCGGAGACTTACTTTGGTATCCAGTTGAAGGCAATAACACCATCTCTCAAGCGCCGGATGTAATGGTTGTGTTTGGCGTACCAAAAGGCGATCGCCGTTCCTACCTACAATGGCGCGAAAATAATATCCCACCGCAGGTTGTCTTTGAAATCCGTTCTTATCATGACAGCCAGACTAAGATGGATAAAAAACTGGCATTTTATAACCGCTATGGCGTCGAAGAATATTACCTCTATGATCCAGACAATAAAGGTTTGAGAGGGTGGCAAAGAATAGAGGGACTATTAGAAGTCATTGAACCCATGTCCGGCTGGGTTAGTCCTCGCTTAACGGTGCGGTTTGAATTAACAGAAGCAGGGTTAGAATTATATCGACCTGATGGGCAACAGTTTTTGTCCTATTTGGAGTTAGAACAACAGCGAGAACAAGAAGCTCAACGTGCTGAACGGTTAGCGGCAAAATTGCGGGAGTTGAATATTGATCCAGATAGTCTTTAAGGCAATTTAGAGGTTCGTAGTTGCGCTTTAGCGCCATAAGCGTTCACATCGCTTACGACAAAAGTTATGGTGCGTTACGCTACCCTTTGAGAACGCTACGCGAACGCTAACTTCCAGCCCTCACCCCCAGCCCCTCTCCCAAGCTTGGGAGAGGGGAGTAAAAGAGTCCGGTTCCCCTTCTCCCATGCAAAAAAAGCGAAGCATTCTCTGTCCTCCCCCATGGAACAAAAAGCGAAGCATCTGCTGGCTTCCCCCTTTTTAAGGGGGACGGGAGGGGGATCAAAAGGGGGACGGAAGGGGGATCTAATAAGGGGGAACGAGGGGGGATGGAGAAGGGGTTAGGGGATGAGGGGGAAATAATAAAAACGTGCGAATACACAGCCCTAAAACCGGGCGCACGTCTGTCATTGGTGTCAACTTAAGGTGAAAGCTCGGTTGAGCAAGGGTGTCGGGTGTCGGGTGTCGGGTGTCGGGTGTCGGGTGTCGGGTGTCAGGATGGAATTGTCTGTTGGAGGCGAAAAAACCTCACACCTACCACCATTCACC